>CALEZJ010000194.1 GCA_937927885.1 uncultured Paracoccaceae bacterium
CTCTGGGATCGGTCGCACCACGGCGCTGAGGTTTGCCCGTGCAGGGGCACAGGTCTTTCTGGTGGATCGGTCACCGGATGTCGCGGCTGTCGCTGCCGAAGCCGGGCGCGGGCATGGCCATGCGGTGGTGGATCTTGCCCAAGTTTCGGGCGCGGCCAGTGCAGTGGCCGCGTGCGTCGGGGCATTCGGCGGGCTCGATGTGCTCATTTCGAATGCCGGGATCAACATCAAGCACGCGCTTGAGAATTTCTCACCTGAAGAATGGGACCGGGTGCAGGCGATCAACACCCGCGCAACCTGGGCACTGGGCGTCGCAGCCCTGCCCCATCTTTCCGAACGGCGAGGCTGCATCGTCGCGACAACATCGGTCGCCGGCACCAACCCGACACCGATGTGCGGCGCTTACGCGGTCTCCAAGGCGGCTCAGATCATGCTGATCCGGCAAATGGCGTTGGAATGGGGCCCGCGTGGTATCCGGGCCAATTGCGTGTCGCCCGGGTCGGTGCCGACGGGCATGTCGCCCGAACGCTACGCCACCGACGAGGGCATGGCTTTGGCGCGCGCGCGCAATCCCCTCGGCCTGATCGGAACGCCCGACGATATTGCCGAAGCGATCCTCTATCTGGCGAGCCCAGCCGCGCGTTTCATCACCGGCAGCGAACTGGTGGTCGATGGAGGCATGCAGGTGACATTGGCGCAGCGTGGTGCCGCGGTGCTGGCGCCGCGCTGATCAGCCCGATGCCTTGCGGTCCAGCGCCAGCCGCACCTTGTAGCGGCTGGCCGGGAAATTCACGAGCCCGACTTCGACCAGTTCTCCCTCGCTGGAATAGAACTTGGACAGCACCTGCAACGACGGCGACCCCACCGGGACGTTCAGCCGCGAGGCGATGTTGGGGTCAACCAGGGTCGCCTCGATCTCCTGCTCGATACGACGGATCACCAGGGCATGGCGCTGTTCGATCAAGGCGAACAATTCGCTTTCGGCGCCGTAATCCGCCAGCACATCCGCGAAGCGGGGCTGGATGTAGACTTCGGAATAGGCAAAGGGCGCGCTTTGCCCGTCGCGCGCCCTCAATAGGCCCACTCGCACCCATTCCCCGCCGACCGGGACATCAAGCTTGCCCGCCAGTCGCTCGTCGACGCGGATTGTTTCGGTGGTCAGGATCGACGCACGGGTGAACTTGGCATAGTCGAGCAATTCGTCCGCCGAGCGCACTGCATTGACAAACGCGCTGTCAGGGTTTGTGTTGGTCAACACTGACCGGGCGCCGCGTCGCCGTTTGATATAGCCCAGATCCTGCAACTCGCGCAGCGCCTCGCGCACGGTGTTGCGGCCGACGTCGAACCGTTCAACCAGTTCCATCTCGGTAGGAAAGGGCGCATCCAGCGTCCAGACACCCGACTGGATTTCACCCACCAAGGTCGTTGCGATCTGCTTGTATCCAATGCCGCGCGGTCTGGTCTCGCTCACGGGGTGTCCCTCTGGCCTAGCTCATGTCCTCCTGCGCCAGGAAGACCTTTGCATCCACCGCACAGACCCCTTGCTCCATGACAAACAGGGGATTGATGTCAAGGCTTTCCAGATGCGGATTGTCCAAAGCGATCTGGCCTGCGGCCACAGCGGCACGGATCAGCGCCTCGCGGTCTGGTTTTTGGCCCCGGAACCCGTGCAGCAGGCGCCCAAAACGCGTGCCGTCCAGCGCCGCCCCC
>CALEZJ010000195.1 GCA_937927885.1 uncultured Paracoccaceae bacterium
CCCGCATCGACGCCCTGCCCCCCGAAGCACGCCACCTCGCCCCGCCGCAACCGGTCCTGCCCGCCGCCCTGCGCGCGCTGCGCCCGCACCAATGGGCAAAGAACGTGCTGGTCTTCCTGCCCCTCCTCGCCGCGCACCAGTTCACGGCACTCAGCCTCGCCCAGTGCCTTGCGGGGTTCGTGGCCTTCTCGCTGGTCGCCTCGTCGGTCTATTTGCTCAACGATCTTCTGGACCTTGCCTCGGACCGCGCCCATCCGCGAAAGAAAAACCGGCCACTGGCCTCGGGCGCCCTGCCGCTGGCGCGCGGGATGGCGATGATCCCGGTCCTGCTGGGTATCGGCATGGCCATCGCGCTGGCCCTGAACGCCAGATTTCTGGGCGTGCTGGCCGGATATTACCTTCTGACCATCGCCTATTCCCTGTGGCTCAAGCGCCGGGCGATCATCGACATCTGCACGCTGGCCAGCCTTTACACCTTGCGCATCATGGCGGGTGCTGCCGCAACCGGGATCACGCTGTCGGTCTGGCTGCTGGCGTTGTCGGCGTTCCTGTTCTTTGCGCTGGCGGCCGTGAAACGGCAGGCCGAACTGGTCGATCTGATCAACCGCGGTGTGGTCGAGGTGGCCGGTCGCGGCTATCGCACCGGCGACCTGCCGGTGGTCGCGCAATTGGCCATCGCCTCGGGCTTTGCTGCCGTTCTGGTGATGATGCTCTATATCAACGAGCCGGCGACGCGCCTGCTCTACCCGCGCCCGATGCTGCTCTGGGGCGCCTGCCTCGTGCTGCTCTATTGGGTGTCGCGCATGGCGTTGGTGGCACAGCGGGGCAAGATGGACGACGATCCGGTGGTGTTCGCCGCGCGCGACCGGGTCAGCCAGATCGCGCTGGTGCTGACCGCGCTGCTGATCGCAGGGGCGAGCTGGGGATGAGCACCCTTCCACTGAGCACGACGGACCTGGTCCTGCGATACGGCGCTTTTGCGGTGCTGGCGACGCTGGCCAATCTGGGTGCGCAGCGACTGGTTCTGGCAGGGGGCGAGACGCCGCTCTGGTTTGCCGCTGCGGTGGTTGTCGGCACGGCGCTGGGGCTGATCGTCAAGTATCTCCTCGACAAGCGCTGGATCTTTGGCGACCCTGCCACCGGGCTGCGTGCGCATGGGCGAAAGTTCGGGCTCTATACCGCGATGGGCCTTGTCACCACGGCGATCTTCTGGGCCACAGAGACGGCCTTCTGGCTGGGCTTTGGCACCCATGCGGCGCGCGAAACCGGGGCCGTGCTGGGCCTTGCCCTGGGATATGTGGTCAAATACCAGCTGGATCGGCGCTATGTGTTTGACGCGCCATCGGAGGCGCGATGAAGCAAAGTGGATGGGGGCGATACCCGCGCATCGAGGGCCGTCTGAGCGCGCCACGCGATCAGGCGGCGCTGGAAGCCCTGCTGGCCGAGGGGCCGTTGATCGCGCGCGGCATGGGCCGGGCTTACGGCGACAGTGCCTGCGGTGCGCACGCGGTCGACATGCGGCATTTCAACCGGATGATCGCTTTTGATGCCGACACTGGCCAATTGGTGGCCGAGGCGGGCGTGACACTGGGCGAGATCATCGAAGCCTTCCTGCCGCAAGGCTGGTTCCCCGCCGTGACACCGGGAACGAAATTCGTCTCGCTGGGCGGTGCCATCGCGGCCGATGTGCACGGCAAGAACCACCATTCCGAGGGGTCGTTCGGCACCTTTGTCGACTGGATCGAGGTGATGGGCCCCGATGGCAGGGTCTCGCACTGCCAGCCGGGCGACGACCTCTTTGGCTGGACGCTGGGCGGCATGGGACTGAGCGGCGTGATCCTGCGCGCGGCGATCCGCTTGCGGCGGGTGGAAACCGGCTGGATCCGGCAGACGATGATCCCGGCGCCAAACCTCGACGCCGCGCTGGATGCCTTTGCCACCAGCCAGTCGGCAACCTATTCCGTCGCCTGGATCGACTGCGTGGCCAAGGGCGCCTCGATGGGGCGTTCCCTGGTCATGCTGGGCGAACACGCGGGCCTTGCCGACCTGCGCGGGCGTTCGGCCAGCCAACCGCTGCCGCCGCGCCACCGGGGTCCGAGCGTGCCCTTCGACCTGCCGGGCTTCGTGCTGAACCCCTGGACGGTGCGCGGCTTCAACGCGCTCTACTACTGGCTGGGCGCGCGCAAGGCCGGAGGCGGGCTGGTAGACTGGGATGCCTATTTCTACCCGCTCGATGCGGTGGGCGACTGGAACCGGATCTATGGCCGCAAGGGCTTCCTGCAATTCCAGTGCGTTGTGCCTCTGGAAAGCCATGCCGAAGGGCTGCGCACCATCCTGGGCGCGATCTCGGACAGCGGCGCGGCGTCGTTCCTTGCCGTCCTCAAACGCTTTGGCGCCCAGGACAGTCGGCTTTCATTCCCGATGGAGGGGTATACCCTGGCCCTCGACTTTCCGATCAACCGCCGGAGCCTTGCCTTGATGCCCCAACTCGACCGCATCACCGCCGATCACGGCGGGCGTTTCTACCTCGCCAAGGACAGCCGGATGAGCGCCGAGACCCTGCGCCAGACCGACCCGCGCTGGCAGGATTTCGCCCGGATGCGCCGCGAAACCGGTCTGTCCGCGCGATTCGCCAGCGCGCAAAGCGAAAGGCTGGGGCTGTGAGCGGCGCGGTCCTGATTCTGGGCGCGCGGTCCGACATCGCACGGGCCTGCGCGCATCGCTATGCGCGGGACGGGTTTGGCGTGATGCTGGCGGCGCGCGGTGCCGCAGATCTGGAGCCCGACGCGCAGGACCTGCGGCTGCGCCACCGGGTTGCGGTCAGTTGCCACGACTTCGACGTTCTGGATACGGCGGGCTTCGCGGGCTTCCTCGACAGCCTTCCCGCGCTTCCCGATGTGGTGATCTGCGCGGTCGGGGCCATGGGGGATCAGGCGCAAAGCCAGCGCGACCCCGCAGCGGCAGCACAGGTGCTGCGCGCGAACTTCGAAGGGCCGGCCTTGATCCTGGGCCTGCTGGCCGAGCGATTCGAGGCCGCGGGACGCGGGGTGATCGTCGGGATTTCCTCGGTCGCGGGGGATCGGGGGCGGGCGTCGAACTATGTCTACGGCGCCGCCAAAGCCGGTTTCACCGCCTTTCTCAGCGGCTTGCGCAACCGGCTGGCGCGAGGTCCGGTGCGGGTGATCACCGTCAAGCCCGGCTTTGTCG
>CALEZJ010000196.1 GCA_937927885.1 uncultured Paracoccaceae bacterium
CCCCGCCTCGACTACCTTGTGCGGCGGAAGGCCCATCAAGCTGCCCCCGCCGATGCTGGCCTGCCCGCTGACCTGCCCCTCGCAGATCCCGGCAATCGCCTTAAGCAGCGTCGATTTACCGGCGCCATTGGCCCCGAGGATCACGACGATCTCGCCTGGTTTCACGCGCAAGGACACACCGGTCAGCGCGCGGTGCTTGCCGTAATTCGCGCTCAGGTCGCGGACATCAAGCATCGTCCTCTCCCAGATAGGCACGGATGACATGGGGATCCGACAGCACCTGCGTCGGCGTCCCCTCGGCGATCTTTTCACCCGAGGCCATGACCACACAGCGATCACACAGGCTGCGGATCGCATCCATGACATGTTCGACCAGAATGATTGTCCGCCCTTCGTCGCGCAACGATCGGATCAGGCCAATACCGGTGGCAAGCTCGGTCGGGTTGAGGCCCGCCAACCATTCATCGAGCAACAGAACTTCGGGCTCGGACGCGAGCGCCCGCGCCAGTTCCACGCGTTTGGTGTCGATATAGGTCAGAGCGGACACCGGCATCCCCGCCACGCCAGCAAGTCCCACTCGGCTCAACAGGTCCATGGCGAAACGCTCCGCCGAAGCGCCCCAGCGACGCCGGTGGCCAAAAGCGGCACCGGCCACGACGTTCTGCACCACGCTCAGTTCCGGCAACAGGCGCACCAATTGAAATGTGCGGGCCACCCCTAACCGGTTGATCCGGTGCGCGGGCTCACCGGCCAGTTCGTGCCCCTTCAGCCGGATCGAGCCGGCCGTGGGCGCGAAACTGCCCGATATCATGTTGATCATCGTTGACTTGCCCGAACCATTGGGGCCGATGATCCCCATCACCTCATGGGGTTGGACGTCAAATTCCATGTCCTTGACGGCGACAAGACCGCCAAACCGTTTGGTGACACCACGGATCTGCAAAAGGCTCATCCCCTTGCCCTCCAGCGGCGCAGAATACGCTCCCACAGGCCGACAAAGCCTCCGGGCAGAACGTAGACGATCAGCAGAAAGGCCAGCCCCAGCAACAAAAGGGTCTGGTTCGGGGCCTGACGGGTGATTGCTTCCCACAGCAAGGTAAAGGGGATCACCCCGGCAATTGGCCCCCAAAGCCGCCCGGTGCCACCGAGCAGCGCCATGATGACGACCTGAAACGATAAGAGTGGGGCAAAGGCGGTCGCCGGCTCGATGTAGATATAGCGCGGTGCCAGCATCGCCCCCGCAGCCGCCGCTGTCGCACCCGGCAGCATGAACAGCAGCACCTTGGCCCGCGCGGTGTCGATGCCGGAATGCTTCGCCACCGTTTCGTCATTGCCGATGATGCGCAGCGCGAAGCCAAGACGCGAACGGCCGATCAGCCATCCTGCGAGATACACCAGCGTGCCAAGCGCCAGCAGCATCCAGAAAATCTCTTTTTCCGTGAGCGAGGTCAGCACATACATGCCGCGCGCCCCGGTCTGGTTCTGCACCCAGGTAAAGATCTGGCGCACCATCTCGGCCAGACCCAGAGTGAAGATGACGAAATAGACCCCAGACAGGCGCAGGGTCACCAAACCCACCAGGGCGGCCAGCGCAGCGCCTGCAACGGCGGCTATCAGGGGCAGCGTCCAGAACGGCAGG
>CALEZJ010000197.1 GCA_937927885.1 uncultured Paracoccaceae bacterium
TCGCCGCGGACCATGCCATCGATCTCCGGCGAGATCTCCTGGATCAGCGCGATGCTCTTCTCGTGCGCCTTGACCTTGAGCAGCCCGACCGCACCGGCGATCGCCTTGCCGAGCCCGCGGCTCGCGCGTCAGCGGCAGGTGCGCTGTGGGGGCAGGTCGGCGCGGAATGGGCCGCCGATCCCGCCAATGCGGCGATGCTGGGGCGCATGGCCTCTCGCGACGGACTGGCGCATGCGCTGCCGGTGCAACTGGCCATCGCGGCGCGCGACGTGCGCGCCGATACGGAACTGCGCGCCCTCAACGCGCGGCTGGCCGAGGTGGGGCTCGCGCCGCACAGCCGGATTATCGGCCCCGGCCACGCCCTGCTGGCCGAGGGGCCGCGGCTGGTCGAGAGCCTGCGCAGCGGCCTTTATGTCACCATCGTGGCGATCACGCTCCTGATGGCTCTGGTGCACCGGTCGATCCGGTTGGCGCTGGTAGGGCTGGTGGTCAACCTGATCCCCATTCTGGGCGTCGAAGCCCTGCTGATCGCGCTGGGCCGCGAGTTGACGATCATGAACATGATCGCGCTGACCATCGCTTTTGGCATCGCCGTGGATGACACGCTGCACCTGTTGAACCGCCTGCGGCTGGCGCGCGGTGACGGGCCTGCACGGGTGGGCCATGAGGTGGCCGAGGCTGCGCCGCCGATGCTCGCCACTACCGCCATTCTGCTGGGCGGGCTGATGGTGACGCTGGCATCGTCGTTGCCGGGTGTTGCGGTCTACGGCGCCCTGATCGCGCTGGCAGTGGCGCTGGCGTTGATTGCCGACCTTTTCCTGTTACCCGGCTTGATCCGATGGACCCAGCGATGACGCGCTATCTCTTCCTTCTGCTGCCCTTGTTGGCTGTCCCCGCCGACGCGACCACCCTTGAATCGTTGCAGGGCCAGTGGCGCGGCGAAGGGGCGCTGACGCTGGGATCCGAGCCCGAGCAACGCCTGCGTTGCCAGATCCGGCTCAGTCCGGTGCAAGGCGGCGAGGTATTTTTCGTCGGTCGCTGCGCCACCGCGCAGGGCTCGCAGAGCTTCACCTATATGCTGCGCGAAAGTGCCGATGGCGCGGTCGAGGCCGAGAACCGCGCCGAGGGCGAAAGCGACCTTCCCGCGCGCATGGAGGGGCGCGCCGAGCCGGGGCTGGTACGGTTTCAGTCCGAAACCGGCGCTCTGTTCGAACTGCGCCGCGACGGCGAGACCCTGCGCCTGATCATTGCGGGCAACAACTCGCGCGGCCCCTCGCGCGGTGAGGCGCTGCTGACGCTGCGCGAGTGACCCGCCCTTTCCATTCTTGCGCCCCACGCTTATAGCCAAGGCGGAATCAGCGGGACGACCCCGCACCTTGCGAGGCCGCATGACCATCATTACCACGACCGAGGCTCTCGCCGCACTCTGCGCCGAGGCGGCAAACGAACCCTATGTCACCCTCGATACCGAGTTCCTGCGCGAACGCACTTATTACGCCAAGCTTTGCCTCGTGCAGATGGCCCTGCCCGGAAAAGGCGCCGAGCGCGCCTATGTCATCGATCCGCTGGCCGAAGGCCTGTCGCTGACACCGCTGTTCGAGCTCATGAAAAACCCCGCCGTGGTCAAGGTCTTTCACGCGGCGCGTCAAGATCTGGAGATTTTCTTTATCGACGGCGGGGTTATCCCGGCGCCGCTCTTTGACACCCAGATCGCCGCCATGGTCTGCGGATTTGGTGAGCAGGTGGGCTACGAGACGCTGGTAAAGAAGATCGCCCGCGCCCCGCTCGACAAGACCTCGCGCTTTACCGACTGGTCGATGCGGCCCCTCAGCGAGGCCCAGCTGAAATACGCGCTCGATGATGTGACGCATCTGCGCCAGATCTACGAACACCTGACGAAGGAGATCGGCAAGAGCGGCCGTAGTCCCTGGGTGGCCGAGGAAATGGCGATCCTGTCCTCGCCCGAGACCTATGTCACCCGTCCCGACGAGGCCTGGCACAGGATCCGCACTCGGGGCCAGTCGGGCAAGTTCATGGCCATCGTGCGCGAACTCGCGCGCTTCCGAGAGGATTTTGCCCAGTCGCGCAATATCCCTCGCTCGCGTGTCTACAAGGATGACGCACTCCTTGAACTCGCCTCGACCAAACCGGAATCCATCGAGGCGCTGGGCCGCTCGCGCCTGTTGCTGCGCGAGGCGCGCCGCGGAGAGATCGCCGATGGCATCCTGGCAGCGGTCAAGACCGCACTCAGCCTGTCGCCCAAGGACTGGCCGCGTCCGGAAACCGAGGACGAACCTCTTCAGGTCAACCCCGCTCTGGCAGACCTTCTGCGCGTGCTCATCAAGGCGCGTGCCGACGAGGCCGGGGGGGCGCAGAAACTCATTGCCCCCACCAGCGAACTCGACGCGATAGCGGCCGGTCGCCGCGATCTGCCCTGCCTCACCGGTTGGCGTTTCGAGATTTTCGGGCGTGATGCGCTGAGGTTGTGCAATGGAGAACTCGCGCTGGCGGCGAAGGGCCAGCAGGTTCGGGTGATCGAACTCTGAGCGGATGCGCCGGTGGTGGCGGGCCCATGCCTATCTGAGGCAGAGTGAAAAGGCAGGCTTGCGGTGGCTCACAGCGGTCCGGGTCGGCGTTCCTCGCTGAGAAGGACATTGGCATCCACCGCACCGATCCCCGGCAAGGTCATGATGCGTCGGCGCAGTACGCGCTCGAAATCCGCCAGATCGCGCGCAACAACGCGCAGGCGGTAGTCGTAGAGGCCCAGAACATGCTGAACCGTCTGCACTTCGGGGATTGCCGCCACCGCGCGTTCGAAATCGGACAGGCTGACGCGTCCCTTGGCGGCAAGGGTGACGCCCAGAAACACGGTGACGCCAAAACCCAGCGCCGCCTGGTCCAGTACCACCCGGCGCCCGGCCAAGATCCCTGCCTCGGTCAGGCGCTGGATACGCCGCCAGGTGGCGGGTTGGCTCAGGCCCAGGCGGCGGCCCAGCGCGCCGGCACTCTGGGTGGCGTCCTCGGCCAGCGCGCGCAGTATGGCGCGGTCGGTGTCGTCGAGCGCGATCACAAGGGCAGCGCCTCGCCGCGCTTGATTTCGGCAATATGCATCAGGGCTTCGAGGTCGGCGATATGCGGCAGGGTCAGGATGCGGCTGCGGTAGATGGTCTGATAATGCGCCATGTCGCGCGCGATCACGTTGAGGCGCACATCCACCCGGCCCAGGAAGGTCTGGATTTCCAGCACCTCGGGGACATCGCGCGCGGCGGCTATGAATTCGTCAAACGCATGCGGATTGGTCTTTTCCAGCGTGATGCGCAACGAGACCTCGACCTCCCAGCCCAGCGCGCGCCAGTCGATCAGGGATTGCACGCCCTTCAGGATGCCCGCAGATCGCAGTCGATCGAGGCGGCGCGAGGTGGTTGCCTCGGTCATCCCGGCGCGGCGCGCGAGTTCGGCCAGCGGTTGGGCCGGGTCGGCCTGCAACTGGCGCAAAAGGCGACGGTCTGTGTCGTCAACAGGCATGAAATCCGCAAATTTCGGTTTTTGTGCGAATGAGACTTATGCACTTTAAGGGATTCTTGCAGAAATTTGCAATCGGATTGCCGCTTTTCTGCCTATGATGCGCGCCATCAACCGATGGAAAGGACACCGCCATGCGCGTGTATTACGACCGCGACTGTGACATCAACCTGATCAAGGACAAGAAGGTCGCGATTCTGGGCTATGGCAGCCAGGGCCATGCCCATGCGCTGAACCTGCGCGATTCGGGCGCCAAGAATGTTGTCGTCGCGCTTCGTCCGGGCTCGGCCTCGGCAGCGAAATGCGAAAAAGAGGGCCTGAAAGTCAGTGACATCGC
>CALEZJ010000198.1 GCA_937927885.1 uncultured Paracoccaceae bacterium
AGCGTGTTGATCTCGCCGTTGTGGGCCAGCATGCGGAAGGGCTGCGCCAGCCACCATTGCGGGAAGGTGTTGGTGGAATAGCGCTGGTGATAGATGGCAAAGGCCGACACGAAACGCTCGTCCATCAGGTCGGGGTAAAAGACCGCGACCTGTTCGGCCAGCATCATGCCCTTGTAGATGATCGACCGGCACGACAGGCTGCACAGGTAGAGGCCCTGAATCTGCGCCGCCACCGCTGCCTTTTCGATCCGGCGGCGGATGATGTAGAGCTCGCGCTCGAAGGTTTC
This sequence comes from uncultured Paracoccaceae bacterium, assembly GCA_937927885.1. GTDB lineage: Bacteria > Pseudomonadota > Alphaproteobacteria > Rhodobacterales > Rhodobacteraceae > Pararhodobacter. The sequence goes on from CALEZJ010000198.1 coordinate 288, forward strand.
CTCGTCCGAGCCCTTGGTGTTCTTGATGAGGATCTGTTCGATTTCGGGGCGGGTGGCGTTCGCCTTGTCGCCCAGAACCGAGGTATCCACCGGCACATGGCGCCAGCCATAGATGTAATAGCCCATGCGCAGGACTTCGGTTTCCACGATGGTCCGGCAACGTTCCTGCGCGCCGAAATCGGTGCGCGGCAGGAAGACCTGACCGACCGCGATCAGGGCGTTCATGTCGGGTTCGTGCCCGGTGCGGCGGATCTGGTCGTAAAAGAAGGGCACCGGGATCTGCACATGGATGCCCGCGCCGTCGCCCGTCTTGCCATCGGCATCGACGGCGCCACGGTGCCAGACCGCTTTCAGCGCGTTGATCCCGTTCAGCACCACCTGCCGACTGGGCTTGCCGTTGATCGCCACCACCAGCCCCACGCCGCAGGACGCATGTTCGTCGTCGGTCTTGTAAAGGCTGTTGGCATCCATCCAGGCGCGCTTGGCTTCCTCGGCGGCGACCCAGCTTTCATCATAAACACTCATGGCGGTCTCCTTATGCGTCGCTGGCCAGAAGGCTGAACGTGTCGATGCAGTCCTGCCGGGTCATCAGTTTGCGCCCTTCGCCGGCATAGGCAAAGCTGTCGGGCTTGTGGTCGATGTAGATTTCATTGCTCAGGGTCAGCCCGTTCGGATCGTCAAAGAGGCCGATGGGAAGTTCGGTATCGCCTGACCAGGGGGTGTCGGCGGTGACGCGAAAGAACAGGTTCGACCCGCATTCGCGGCACCAGGCGCGCATCGCCCAGGCGCTGGTCTGGCGGGTGGCGATGTTCTCCTCGCCCTCCCAGGTGATGTTGCCGGTGGGCACGGTGATGCCCAAGAGCGCGGACCCGGTCCAGCGGCGGCACATCTCGCAATGGCAGGCGCCGAAGGTGGTTTTCGTCAGCGCGGCGGAAAAGCGCACCGCGCCGCACAGGCAGCCGCCCGAGCGGGTCCCGACAACCGGGGTCATTCGGCCGCCACCTGCGCGGGCTGCGCCATCCAGGCCAGCATGGCATCCGCCGCCTCGCGCCCGTCGCGGATCGCCCAGACGACCAGCGAGGCGCCGCGCACGATGTCGCCCACGGCAAAGACGCCGGGGATTGCGCTCATGTGGGTGGCGTGGTCGCAGCGGATCGTGCCCCAGCGGGTCACGGTCAGTTCGGGCACGCCCCAGAGGGTGGGCAGGGATTCGGGTTCAAAGCCCAGGGCCTTGATGACCAGTTCGGCGGGCTCGATGTAATCCGCGCCCTCGATCTTTTCCGGCGAGCGGCGGCCCGAGGCATCGGGCGTGCCCAGCCGCATGCGCTCGACCATCACGCCGCTGACCGCGCCCTCGCCGACAAACCCGGCAGGGGCGGTGAGCCAGACGAAGTCGACGCCCTCTTCCTCGGCGTTCTGCACCTCGCGCTGCGAGCCCGGCATGTTGTCACGGTCGCGCCGGTAGAGGAGCTTGACGCTGGCCGCGCCCTGGCGCACGGCGGTGCGCACGCAATCCATGGCGGTGTCGCCGCCGCCGATCACCACGACGCGCTTGCCCTCGGCGTTCAGAAGGCCGCTGTCATATTCCGGCACCTCGTCGCCAAAGCCGACGCGGTTCGAGGCGGTCAGGTAATCGAGCGCCTTGACGATGCCGGGCAGGTTGGCGCCCCGCCCGTCGAGGTCGCGGGATTTGTAGACGCCGGTGGCGATCAGCACCGCATCGTGCTGGCCACGGATGGCGTCAAAGCTCAGATCCTCGCCGACAGTGCAGTTCAGCACAAAGCGCACGCCGGCGGATTCGAGCTGTTCGATCCGGCGCATGACGACGGGCTTTTCCAGCTTGAAGCCGGGGATGCCATAGGTCAGCAGCCCGCCCGCGCGGTCATAGCGGTCATAGACGGTGACCTGCACCCCCGCGCGGCGCAGGCGGTCGGCGGCGGCCAGCCCACCGGGGCCCGCACCGATGATGCCGACGGATTCCGCGCGTTCAGCGAGGGGTTTGCCGGGCTGGACCCAGCCCTTTTCCCAGGCGGTGTCGGTGATGTATTTTTCCACCGCGCCGATGGTGACGGTGCCGTGGCCCGATTGTTCGATGACGCAATTGCCTTCGCACAGGCGGTCTTGCGGGCAGATGCGGCCGCAGATTTCGGGGAAGGTGTTGGTGGCCTGCGACACCTCATAGGCCTCTTGCAGGCGGCCCGTGGCGGTCAACAGCAGCCAGTCGGGGATGTTGTTGTGCAAGGGGCAATGCGACTGGCAATAGGGCACGCCGCACTGGCTGCACCGGCTGGCCTGTTCCTGCGCCTTCGAGGCCGCGTATTCGCGGTAGATCTCGTCGAAATCCTCGCGACGCTCGATGGCGGCCCGCTTGACCGGGGTCTCGCGCGAGGTGGTGACGAACTGAAGCATCCGCTGCGTGGCCATGGCTGGGTCTCCCTGACTGGCGAAACTGGGCTATAGCGTGAATGGTTCGGCAATAAAAGTCAGCATGGATTACCTATATTGCGTTTTTTTCTGGCATGCCACAGGGAAAGGGGTCTACCCTCCCCAATAAAAGGTCAGCATGTGCGCCATATTTTAGAGATTCCACCCGCCGGGCGATCCCGGTAAGGTCGGGCGACCCCCGACAACGCGTGCGCCATGTCCCTCTTTCACCTGCTGATTCTGGCCTTGATTCAAGGCATTACCGAATTCTTGCCGATCTCGTCCTCGGCTCATCTGGCGTTGATCCACGAGCTGGGCGGGCCTTCGGGTGATGCGGTGGCGCTGGATGTGGCGGTGCATCTGGGGTCGATCGTGGCGGTGGTGCTGTATTTCCGGGCGGATGTGGCGCGGGTTCTGGCGGGGCTGGGGGCGCTGGTGCGCGGACGGCTGGAGGGGGCCGAATCGCGTCTGGCGCTGGGGCTGATCCTGGCCACGATCCCCGCGGTGCTGGTCGGCGGGGTGCTGGCGGTCACGGGCTGGGTGGACCTGTTGCGCAACACGCAGGTGATCGGCTGGACGATGATCGTCTTTGGTCTGGCGCTGTGGTGGGTGCATCGCACGGCCCCCGAGGCGCGCGCGGCAGAGGACTGGCGCCTGCGCGATGCGCTGGTCATGGGGCTGTGGCAGGCGGTGTCGCTGGTGCCCGGTGTGTCGCGGTCCGGGATCACCATGACCGCCGCGCGCGGGCTGGGATTTGAACGCCACAGCGCGGCGAGGATCGCGCTGTTGATGTCGATTCCGATCACGCTGGCGACCGGCGGCTTTCTGGTGATGAAACTGGGCCGCGCCGACCTGGGCCCGACCTTCTGGC
>CALEZJ010000199.1 GCA_937927885.1 uncultured Paracoccaceae bacterium
CTCCAGAACCGTGACCCTTTTGGCCGACGCCACGAACCGACTGGAAAACTCCCTGTACCGCCCCCGGTCGGCCTGAACGCGAGGGCCCTGAACCGCTGGCCCCCGGGACCGATTCAGCAGTCGATACTGGATCCCGGCATAATCCGCCGCCAAACCCATCATTCCATCCAGCGCGTCGATCTCCCGAACCAGGTGCCCCTTGCCGACACCTCCAATCGCCGGATTGCACGACATGACACCAATATCGGTCTCCCGAAACGTAATGAGCGCCGTCTCAGCCCCACGCCGCGCCGCAGCCAATGCCGCTTCCACGCCCGCGTGCCCCGCGCCAACCACGATTACATCGAAGTGTTTCACGTGAAACATCCTCACTTGCCAATGCAGAACGACGAAAAGATTCGCCCAAGCACATCTTCTACATCTATCCGACCGAGGATGCCATCCAGGCATCGACGCGCCAATCTGACTTCCTCCGCCACAAGCTCCCACGATTCTCCCACGTCCAGACCGTCCCGCGCCCGCTCAAGATGCCTGCTTGCGGTGGCGAGCTGGTTGAAATGCCGTTCCCGTGAAAAGACCGACGATCCCTTCATCTGCTGCCTGAGTCTGGTCTCAATGCGCTGTACAAGCTCGTCGATTCCGATCCCCATGGTGGCCGAGATCCCGTCCTGCCCCCAAAGGTCGCATTTGGACAGGACAACAATGTCTCCATCTCGCACACCATCTGGAATGTCGCTCGGCGAGTCTTTCAGGTAGACGCGCAAATCGGCATCCTCTGCCCGCCTCTGCCCTCTCGCGATCCCGACTCGCTCGATCTCGTCCTCCGCCTCTCGCAGTCCGGCGGTATCGATCAAGGTGACCGGGAGCCCACCGATCTCCATTCTCACCTCGATCACGTCCCGGGTGGTTCCCGCGCGGTCCGAGGTGATCGCGGCCTCCCGGCCGGCAAGGCAGTTCAACAGGCTGGATTTCCCTGCATTGACCCTCCCGACAATCGCCACTTCAAATCCTTCCCGCAGGGTTTCCGCCGCCTTCCGGCCCGAGATCTGCGCGGTCAAGGTCTGATGAACCCGCTCCAGCGGCGCAAGAACCATCGCCGCCAGCCCCTCCGGCAATTCCTCGTCAGCAAAGTCGAGCGAAGCTTCCAGCATTGCCAGCGCCTCGATCAGATCGTCCCGCCATCCATCGATCACCTTGCGCGCGGAGCCGTCGAGAACCGCCTGCGCCTGCCGCCGCTGCGCCTCGGTCTCGGCGTCGATCAGATCGGCCAGCGCCTCGACCTGAACCAGATCGAGCCGCCCGGAAAGGAACGCCCTGCGGGTAAACTCGCCCGCTTCGGCCGCCCGAACCCCCTCGATCGCCAGACAGGCGCGCAAGAGCGCGCTGATGACAGCCACGCTTCCATGCACCTGAAACTCGCAGACCGACTCACCGGTGAAACTGCGCCCTTCGTCAAAGACGATAACCACGCCTTCGTCGATCAGCTCTCCCCCGGCGCTGCGCAATCTGGCCAGACTCGCCTGCCGGACCGGAGGGACCCTGCCAGCGATCCTCTCGCAAACCTCCCAGGCCAAAGGGCCCGAGACCCGGACAATGGCGACACCCGCCCTGCCCCGCGCCGTCGCAAGGGCAACGATCGTTTCCATCGGGCCCCCGGATCAGGAGTTCATCGCGTCAAAGAATTCCCCGTTAGTCTTGGTCTGCTTCAGCTTGGAAATCAGGAACTCGATGGCATCCGTCGTCCCCATCGGGTTCAGGATGCGCCGCAGGACAAAGGTTTTCTGCAGGTTCGACCGATCCACCAGCAGCTCTTCCTTCCTTGTGCCCGATTTCAGAATGTCCATCGCCGGGAACACGCGCTTGTCGGCCACCTTGCGATCCAGCACGATCTCGCTGTTGCCGGTGCCCTTGAATTCTTCAAAGATCACCTCGTCCATCCGGCTGCCGGTATCGATCAGCGCTGTCGCGATGATGGTCAGCGACCCGCCTTCCTCGATGTTGCGCGCCGCACCAAAGAACCGCTTCGGGCGCTGCAACGCATTTGCGTCGACACCGCCGGTCAGCACCTTGCCTGACGACGGCACCACCGTGTTGAACGCCCGCCCCAGACGCGTGATGCTGTCCAGCAGGATCACCACGTCGCGCTTGTGCTCGACCAGGCGCTTGGCCTTCTCGATCACCATCTCGGCCACCGCGACATGGCGCGAGGCCGGTTCGTCAAAGGTCGACGACACCACCTCGCCCTTCACCGAGCGTTGCATGTCGGTCACTTCCTCGGGCCGCTCGTCGATCAGCAGGACGATCAGATAGCATTCCGGGTGATTGCTGGCGATCGAATGCGCGATGTTCTGCATCAGCACGGTCTTGCCGGTCCGGGGCGGCGCCACGATCAGCGCGCGCTGACCCTTGCCCAGCGGCGCCACGATATCGATGATCCGGGCCGACCGATCCTTGATCGTCGGATCCTCGATCTCCATCTTCAGCCGCTCATCGGGATAAAGCGGCGTCAGGTTGTCGAAGTGGACCTTGTGGCGCGCCCGCTCGGGATCGTCAAAGTTGATCCGCGTGACCTTGGTCAGCGCGAAATACCGCTCGTTCTCGCCCGGAGCGACGATCACACCCTCGATCGTATCCCCGGTGCGCAGCGAAAACTGCCGGATCATCTCGGGCGAGACATAGATATCGTCCGGACCCGGCAGATAGTTCGCCTCGGTCGAGCGCAGAAATCCGAAACCGTCCTGCAAACACTCCAGAACCCCGTCGCCACCGATCTCCCAGCCTTCCTCGGCGCGCTCCTTGAGGATCGAGAACATCATCTCGCCCTTGCGCATCGAGGGTGCGTTCTCGATCTCCAGTTCCTCGGCCATTGCCAGCAACGCTGCCGGGGTCTGCGCCTTGAGATCCGAGAGGTTCAAACGAAAATCGGACATGATGTACCTTCCGCGATGCATCACTGCATCGACCCGTTCCTGAATGTGCCGGAAAACGCCTGTGCCGGACGGCACCGCTGCACTGCCGATAGGCCAATCTTCGCGGCAAGTCAATCGCGCGGTCGGGGCCCGCGCATTCTGAAAGAGAAGAAGAAAAGAGAAAGGATGATGAGTTAGTTGGGCCTCTGGATAACTGGAATTCCGCGGTTCTGCCCATGGTTTTCCCGTCAACTTCCAGGCTGACATTCGGCAAAAATGATATTAACTCTTTGTTTAGGTGACAGAAAAATCAGGTCCGACACCACCGGACGGATTTCATCCACACCCTGTGAACGCACTTTGTCCCGTGTTGACAACCCTGCCCCGCACCTTGACAGTCCCGGCCGAAACACGCCATCTCCACGCGACCGCCGACTTACCCGCAGCGCCGACCCCGGGACTCGCACAGGCTTATCCCCATGTCTGTCCTCATCCTCGCCTCGTCCTCCACCATCCGCGCCACGCTTCTGCGCAACGCCGGGCTGGATATTCGCGTCGAACCGGCCCGGATCGACGAGGATTCGCTGCGTGATTCGCTCCTTGCCGACGGGGCCTCGGCCCATGACATCGCCGACGCACTGGCCGAACACAAAGCATTGCGCATTGCCGGTCGAAACCCGCAGGATCTTGTGCTTGGCTGCGATCAGATCCTCGAATGCGAGGGGCGCCTTTACGCCAAACCCGCCACCCCCGACCAGGCCCGCGACCAGCTCCGCTCTCTCAGTGGCCGCACCCACCGGCTGCATACGGCGGCCGTACTGTTCGCCCGGGGGCAACCGGTCTGGCGCCATGTCGAAACCCCGCGCCTGACCTTTCGCGACCTTTCCGACGAGGGTCTCGACCGCTATGTCGCCCGGAACTGGGACGATATCCGCCACTGCGTCGGCGCCTATCAGATCGAGGGTCCCGGCATTCGCCTCGTCCGCAGCATCGAGGGCGATCTGTTCTCGGTCCAGGGCCTTCCGCTCCTTCCGCTTCTCGACGCCCTCATCACCCGCAAGGATATCCCCGGATGACACCGCTCCGCCTCGCCGCCGTCATCGGCTATCCGGTCGCGCACAGCCGCTCGCCGCGCCTTCATGGCCATTGGCTGGCGCGGCACGGCATCGCAGGGCATTACATCCCCCTGCAGGTCGCGCCGCAGGATTTAGCCGGGGCCCTCGCCCTGTTGCCCCGGATGGGCTTTGTCGGCGCCAATGTCACCATCCCCCACAAGGAGGCCGCGCTGGCGCTCGCGACGCAGGCCACCCCGGTCGCGCGCCGGATCGGCGCCGCCAACACCCTCGTCTTTACCCCCGACGGGATCGAGGCCGACAACACCGATGCGTACGGCTTTGCCCGCAATATCCAGGACGCCCACCCCGACTGGCGCCCGCGCCGCGTGGCGCTGATCGGTGCGGGCGGGGCCAGCCGGGCGGTGATCGCCGCGCTTCAGGATCTCGGCGCCGAAGAAATCCGCCTGACCAACCGCACCGCCGACCGCGCCCGCGCGCTGGCGCAGGACTTCGGCGGCGGCACCCGGGCGGTTGACTGGGCGCTGCGGCACGAAATGCTCGCCGATTGCGACACCCTGATCAACGCAACCTCGCAGGGGATGACCGGCAACGACCCGCTGGACCTTGATCTTTCTGCCCTGCCGGTGACGGCGATCGTCAACGACCTTGTCTATGTTCCCCTCGAAACCCCGCTGCTGGCCTTGGCCCGCGCGCGGGGCAATCCCGTGGTCGACGGGCTCGGGATGCTCCTGCATCAGGCGGCGCCGGGGTTCGAACGCTGGTTCGGCCTGCGCCCCAGTGTCGACGCCGATCTGCGCGCGGCGGTGCTGGGATGAGCGTCATTCTGGGTCTCACCGGCTCCATCGGCATGGGCAAATCCACCACGGCCGGCTTTTTCCGGGACGCGGGCATCCCGGTCTGGGACGCCGATGCCGAGGTTCACGCCCTCTATGCCCCGAATGGCGCCGCCGTCGCGCCGCTTGCCGCCCTTTATCCGCCCGCCTTGCGCCAGGGCGGCATCGACCGCGCCGCGCTGCGCGACTGGATCGCCGCCGACCCCACCGCCCTGCGCCAGATCGAAACCGTGGTCCACCCGCTGGTCGCCCGATCGCGCGCCGCCTTCATCGATCGGCACGCCTCCGCGCCGCTTGTGGTTCTCGATATCCCGCTCCTCCTTGAAAACGGGTCCGAGGCGCTCTGCGATGCCACGCTGGTTGTCACCGCCCCGCCTGAAATCCAGCGCGCCCGCGTCCTTGCCCGCCCCGGCATGACCGAGGCGCATCTGGAAATGCTGCTGTCGAAACAGATGCCCGATGCCGAAAAACGCCGCCGCGCCGACCATGTGATCGAGACCTTGACGCCCGACCAGACCCGTGCCGAAGTCCTGTCCCTGATTGCCCGCCTCACCGCAGGAGGTCCCGATGCGTGAGATCGTTCTGGACACCGAAACCACCGGCTTTGAACCGGCCGAGGGGCACCGGCTGGTCGAAATCGGCTGTGTCGAACTTCTGAACCACATGCCGACCGGCCGCACCTGGCACCAGTACGTCAACCCCCAGCGCGACATGCCCGCCGAGGCCTTTGCCGTGCACGGCCTGTCCGAGGATTTCCTGCGCCCGCAGCCGGTCTTTGCCCGGATTGCCGACGACTTCCTGCGCTTTGTCCACGGCGCCACACTGGTGATCCACAACGCCGCCTTCGACATGCGCTTTCTGAACGCGGAACTCGAATGGGCTGGCAAGCCCCTGTTGCCACCCGATCGCGTTGTCGACACGTTGATGATCGCCCGCCGCCGCTTTCCCGGCTCGCCCGCCTCGCTGGACGCGCTGTGCCGGCGGTTCGGCATCGACAATTCCAGCCGCACCCTGCACGGTGCGCTTCTGGACAGCCAGATCCTGGCCGAGGTCTATCTGGAACTGATCGGCGGGCGCCAACCCGATTTCGGCCTGTCCAGTGTCGCACCGCCCCAGCGCCGCACCGGGCCTGTCGACACCGCATGGCGTGCCCGGCCTCGGTCTGCCCCCCTCGCCCCGCGCCTGACCCCGGCCGAGGCCGAGGCGCACGCGGCCTTCATCGCGGCGATGGGCGACAAGGCGCTATGGCGTCGGCACGATGGATGAACCGGCACTGGTGATCGGCGCCGGGCCAGCGGGGCTGATGGCGGCGGATGAACTCCTGCGGGCCGGCCACCGGGTGATCCTGGCCGAATCCAAACCCTCGCCCGGGCGCAAATTCCTGATGGCGGGCAAATCGGGGCTGAACCTGACAAAGGCGCAGCCGCTCGCCGATTTCGTCTCTCACTACGCCGAATCCAGCGAATGGCTGTGCCCCATGCTGGGCGACTTCGGGCCACTGGCGGTGCAGGATTGGGCCCGCGCGCTGGGCCAGCCAGTGTTCACCGGGTCCTCGGGCCGCGTGTTCCCCGAGGCGATGAAGGCCTCCCCCCTGCTTCGCGCCTGGCTGGGGGATCTCGCCCGGCGCGGCCTCGACCTTCGCACCCGCTGGCGCTGGAGCGCCGCAGGGGCCACAGGTGCTGCGCCCTCGGGTCGCCGTGCTGGCCCTCGGCGGCGGCAGTTGGCGGCGGCTGGGCTCGGACGGCGAATGGCTGGACAGGTTGCGCGCGCTGGGCGTCGATTGCGCGCCGTTTCAGCCTGCGAACATGGGCTTCCGCGTCGACTGGTCGCCGCACATGCAGCCTCATTTCGGCGCGCCGCTCAAATCCATTGCCCTGATTGCGGGCGAACAGCGCCAGCGCGGCGAAGCGGTCCTTTCGGCGCGCGGAATCGAGGGCGGCGGGATCTATGCCGTCAGCCGTGCCCTGCGCGAGGGGGCGCCCCTGTTCCTTGATCTTTTCCCCGACCTCGCGCCTGAATCGCTGGCCGCCCGCCTCTCATCCCGGCCCGCCGGTGAAAGCGCGGTCAACAGTCTGCAGAAACTGGGCCTGTCCGGCGCGCGTCTGGCGCTGGTGATGGAACTCGCCCGCCCCTTCCC
>CALEZJ010000200.1 GCA_937927885.1 uncultured Paracoccaceae bacterium
GTTCAGTCAGGTGACCTGGGCAACCGGGCCGCTGGGCCAGCCGATCCTGACGGGTGCCACGGCGATTTTCGAGTGTCGTCTGGCCACCGCCCTGTTGTGGGAAACCCATCACATCCTGGTGGGCCGCGTGCTGTCGGTGCGCCTGTCGGATCGCCCCGAAGCCCTGCTTTATGGCCAGCGCGCCTATCGCCGCGCCGTGCATTTCGACCGCGACCAGACCGATCGCGACCAGACCAAGGATTGACCGGCACGAACGCCGGATCATGCGACGGACAAGCGGGCACGAAGACCCGCAAGACGACCCGAAACGGGGGAACCCAGCCAGGAGTGGACCATGAGAGACACGATAAAAACCGAGGCGCACCAGCTTCGAAGAAACTCGCTGGGGCTGATCGCCGTCACCTTCATGGTGATCTCGGCGGCGGCCCCGCTGACCGGGGTGGCGGGGGCCGTGCCCATCGCCTTCCTGATCGGCAACGGCACCGGCGTGCCTGCGACCTTCCTTGCCATGACCTTGATCATGCTTGCTTTTTCGGTCGGCTATGTCGCCATGTCGCGCCATGTGCGCAACGCGGGCGCCTTTTACGCCTATGCCGCGCGCGGGCTGGGGGGGCAGGCGGGCGGCGCCACCGCCTATATGGCGCTGATCGCCTATAACGCGATGCAGTTCGGGCTGATCGGCCTCTTTGGCGGAATTGCCGCCGGGGTGTTCGGCAGCATGGGCATCACCCTGGTCTGGTGGGGCTGGAGCTTGATCGCCCTCGCGCTGGTCGGCATCCTGGGCTACCGGCAGGTCGATCTGTCGGCCAAGGTATTGACCGTGCTGGTGGCGCTGGAATTCCTGATCGTGCTGATCGTCGACTTTGCCATCCTTGGCGCGGGCGGCACGCCCGAAGCGGGGCTGTCGGTGAACCTCTTCGACACTGGCGCGATCTTTTCGGGGTCACTGACGGCGGCGGTCCTGTTCTGCCTGGGGTCCTTCATCGGTTTCGAGGCCACGACGATCTATGCCGAAGAGGCCAGAACCCCCGAGACCACCATCCCGCGCGCGACCTACCTGTCGGTGCTGATGATCGGCAGCTTTTTCGTCTTCACCACCTGGTTGCTGATTGCCGGGGTCGGGGCGGGCAACCTGATGCCGATGCTCGAAGGGCTGGAGGACCCGACCGCGTTCTTCTTCATCGTGGCCGAAACCTATACCAACCCGACCATCTCGATGATCGCGGGGATCCTGCTGGTGTCCAGCCTCTTTGCCGCGCTGTCGGCGTTCCACAACTACATCGCGCGCTATTCCTATGTCGCCGGGCGCGAGGGGCTGTTGCCGGCCGCATTCGGCCGCACCCACGGCGACCACCAGAGCCCGCACATCGGCTCGGTTGCGCAAAGCATCGGCGCGGTGATCGTGCTGGCCATCTTTGCGGGGCTGGGGCTGGACCCGATCCTGAACATGTTCACCTGGATTTCCCAGGTCGGCACGCTGGGGGTGCTGGGCATGATGACCATCACCTCGGTGGCGGTGATCGTGTTCTTCCGCTCGGGTCGGGCCAGCGGGTCGGTGCTGGCCACGCTGGTGTTCCCCGTGGTGTCCGGCGTCATCATGGCCGGGCTCTTTGTCTATATCTTCCTCAACTTCGGCGACCTGACCGGCACCACCGGCGGCGCGCTGGGCTGGATCCTGCCGTCCTTGATCCCGCTGGCGGCACTGGTCGGCTGGCTGGTGGCGGGGCGGATGAAGGGCGCCAACGGAGATGCCTTCGAGAGGATGGGCCAGAACCGGCACTGACCTCAAACCCACAGTGACCTTAGCTGACCGGCGGCGCGCCCCCTTCGCGGGTGCGCCGTTCGACAAAGGGGGCGAGCGCCGCCTCGATGGCGCTGCCCTGCGGCAGGGGCTGCCAGGCCGCCAGCCGCGCCTCGCACAGGCTGGCTGCGCGTTCCTGGGTCAGGGGTGCGCCGGCCTCGCTCCACTGGCCGTGGTTGCGCAGGTCGGCCAGCAGGGGTTCGTAGAACGCTGTGTCATAGCGCGCCATGGTGTGGCCGGTGGCAAAGAAATGGCCACCCGGAGCAACCTCTGCAATCGCGTCGAGCGCGAGATCCGCGCCGTCGGGCGGTGTGCAAAGCTCGGCCAGGGTCTGCACGGCCTCCATGTCGATCAGGAATTTCTCGAAGCCGAAGGTCAGCCCGCCTTCCAGCCATCCCGCCGCATGGATGACCATGGTGGCGCCGGCCAGCATCGAGGCCCAAAGCCCCATCAGGTTTTCCTGCGCCCCCTGCGCATCGGGCGCATTGCCAGCCGAACCCGCGCCTGACCGCCAGGGCAAACCCAGATGCCGCGCCAGTTGCCCGGCGCCCAGAGTGGCCTGGATATGCGCGGGCGTGCCAAAGGCGGGCGCGCCCGATTTCATGTCCACATTGGACGAAAAGCTGCCATACAGCACCGGCGCCCCGGGCCGCGCCAGTTGCGCCAGCGTGATCCCGGCCAGCGCCTCGGCGTGTTGCAGGACCAACGCCCCGGCCACCGAAATCGGCGCCATCGCCCCCATCAGGCAGAACGGCGTGATGACGCTGACCTGCCCGGCGCGAGCAAAGTCGATGATCCCCTGCGACATTGGAATGTCCAACTGGCGCGGCGAGTTCGAGTTGATGACCGTGTAGCAATGCACCGCCCCGCGCAGGGCATCGTCCGAGAGTCCCCGCGCCAGTGCGATCATCGCCAGCGCATCCTCGGTCTGCGCCGTGCCGCGCGCATAGACAAAGGGCAGCTTGTCGGACAGCACCAGTTGCGCGCGCGTTACCGCAAGGTGGCGCAGGGGCGGGGGAATGTCCTGCGATTCGATAAAGGGGCCGATGGCGTGCAGCGCGTCGAACCCCTGCACCAGTTTCAGAGCGGATTCGAAA
>CALEZJ010000201.1 GCA_937927885.1 uncultured Paracoccaceae bacterium
GCACCAGGCTGCCCAGCATCGCGTTGCCCAGCAGGCCCAGCGCGATCAGGTGCACCAGCACGAGCGTCGCGGGCGTCCGGCGCGACAGCAGCGCGATCTCGCCCTGCCCCGCCAGCCACAGCGGATAGCGTGCCAGCGCGTCCAGATGCCCGCCCGCCACGCCGCGCGGAAAGCGCGCGCGGCTGATGGCGATCATGCCCTGCAAGACGCGGGTATAGGCGGCCTTGCGTTCGTCCGCGACCACGCCCACGGGCAGGGTGCGGGTGATGTCGGTGGTCCCGTCCGGGTATTGCCCGCCCGAGTCGATCAGGAACAGATCACCCGGGGCCAGTCGCCGGTTCGTTTCCTCGGTGACCCGGTAATGGTTGATGGCGCCGTTCGGTCCGGTCGAACTGATGGTGTCAAAGCTGAGATCCATCAGGTCGCCGCCCGCCGCGCGAAACCCCTCCAGCGCGCGGGCCATGTCGATCTCGGTGAGGGTGGTCAGGTCCTGCGCGTCGTACCAGCACAGGAATTCGACCATCGCCGCGCCGTCGCGCCGATGCGCCGCGCGCATCCCGTCCAGTTCGGCCGGGTTCTTTTTCGCCTTGGCCAGAAGGCAGGGATCGGCCCCGGCCACCCCAGCCGCCAGCGCGGTCTTCACCCTCATCGGGGCGGTTGACGGATCGTAGCGGACCGAGCCGTTGAGCGCCCGCAACCGTCCCAGAAACGCCTCGGGCGGATGGCGGGTGACACCCTCGTCCTCGGGCAGATGCGCGACCTTTGCCGGATCGATGAACAGGTCGAGCCGCGCGTCGTCATGCAGCACGGCAAAGCCCTGGACCACCGGGTTGCGGATGATGTCGGACCCGCGCCAGTTCATCAGCCAGGCCAAGCTGTCGGCCAGAGTGATGACCGTGGCCGCGACCCCGGCATGGCGCAATTCGGCCGCCATGGCCTCGCGCTTCTGCGCGCTGCTCAGGCCCGCCAGGGCCAGGGGATGCTGGCGCACCCGACCACAGGGCGGGGCGGGCAGGTCGGGGCGGATCGCATCGACGGGATTGCTTTCCACCGCGGTCAGGGTGATCCCCGAACCGGCCAGCCCCGATTCGATCCGGCCGATCTCGTCGGGCGTTTGCAGCCAGGGGTCGTATCCGATCGCCGCGCCTGCGGGCGCGTGTCGGCGCAGCCAGTCGGCGGCGGCATTCGCGGGCCAGTCCACCGGTGTGAACACCGACAGGTCGATCTGTCCGCGCACCTGCACCGTATAGCGCCCGTCGATGAACACCCCCGCCACATCCGGGAGCACCAGCGCGAATCCGGCCGAACCGGTGAACCCGGTCAGCCATTCCAGACGCGCATCGCGCGCGCCGACATATTCGCCCTGATGCGCATCGGCGCGTGGCACCAGAAACCCGGTCAGCCCCCGCGCAGCCAGTTCGGCGCGCAGGGCGGCCAGCCGGGGCGGGCCTTGTTCCGGGCGGGACGAGGCGGTAAAGCTTTGAAACATGGTCTGTTCCCTCAAGGACTTGGCCGCAGCATGCCAGCCCGGTGCGGCAAGGGCAATCGCGCTTTCAGCGTTCGTTGGCGCCCTTGCCCGCCAGAATCAGCGGGCGCTGGCGTTGAACGCGGGCCAGACGGGTCGCCGTGGCCTTGGCGCTGGCGATGAACAATGCATGGCTGCGCTGGCGCCCGGGGGTGAGAGCGGAAAAGGCCCCGGCCAGTTCGGGATCGGCGTCGAGCGCCTCGGCCAGTTCCCCGGGCAGGTCAAAGGCGGCCTCGTGTCGCTCCGGCACGCGCCCTTCGGCGGCGGCCTGACGCGCGGCCAGCAGCAGGGCGCGGATCGCGGGGGCCTTTGCCTCGATCTCGGCCTGCGAGGTGAAGCGGATCGTCGTCGCCGCGCGGCTGTTGGGACCGGCCGGTTGCAGGAGGCCCTCGGGGTCAGCCAGCAGTCCCGCATCGGGAAAGGTCAGCATCACGTTGTCGCGAAACGCGCCGATCAACGCCAGAGTGCGCCCGGCGTGGCGATAGGCGGGGATGCCCCAGCGCAGTTCCTCGCCAAGCCCGGCGCCGAGGCACAACGCCCGCAATGCGGCCAGCGCGGGGGACCACAGCAGGGCCGAACAATCGGGCGTGTCGAACCGCGCGCAGCGGCCACAGCCCTTGGTGAAATACGCGGCGGGATCGGTGATCACCGCCGCCCGACCATCGCCATCCCCATCACCCGGGCGCGTGCGCGGGGGTCGCTGTCGAACAGCGCCGCCAGTTGCTCGGTGATCGCGCCGGCCAGTTGTTCCACGTCCGTGATCGTCACGGCGCGTTCGTAATAGCGCGTCACGTCGTGGCCGATGCCGATGGCCAGGAGTTCCACCGCCTTGCGGCGTTCCACCATGGCGATCACGTCGCGCAGGTGTTTTTCCAGAAAATTCGCGCTGTTGACGGACAGGGTGCTGTCATCGACCGGCGCGCCGTCGGAAATCACCATCAGGATCTTGCGCTGTTCGCGCCGCGCCAGCATCCGCCGATGCGCCCATTCCAGCGCCTCGCCGTCGATGTTTTCCTTCAAGAGGCCCTCTTTCATCATCAGGCCCAGATTGTCGCGCACCCGCCGCCAGGGCGCGTCGGCCCCCTTGTAGACGATGTGGCGCAGGTCATTGAGGCGCCCCGGCCCCTGCTTGCGTCCTTCGGCCAGCCATTTCTCGCGGCTCTGGCCGCCCTTCCAGGCGCGGGTGGTAAAGCCGAGGATCTCGACCTTGACCTGACAGCGTTCCAGCGTGCGCGCCAGAACATCGGCGCAGATCGCCGCGATGGAAATCGGACGCCCCCGCATCGAGCCCGAATTGTCGATGAGCAGCGTCACGCAGGTGTCGCGGAATTCGGTATCCTTTTCCCATTTGAACGACAGCGGAGTCGTGGGATTCGCCACCACGCGCGCGAGCCGCCCGGCGTCCAGAATCCCCTCTTCCTTGTCGAATTCCCAAGACCGGTTCTGCTGGGCCTGAAGGCGGCGTTGCAACTTGTTGGCCAGACGGCTGACCGCGCCCTTCAGAGGTTCCAGTTGCTGGTCCAGATAGGCGCGCAGCCGTTCCAGCTCGGCGGGTTCGGCCAGATCCTCGGCGGCGATTTCCTCGTCAAATTGCGTTGAAAAAACAGAATAATTCGGGTCGGCATCCGAATGCGG
>CALEZJ010000202.1 GCA_937927885.1 uncultured Paracoccaceae bacterium
ATGGCGCAGGACGGCATCGACTTCGATCCCGAAATCCTGCGGCAACTGGTGCGCGGCAGTCGGGGTTGAAGGCGGGCGGGGTTGAAGGCGGGCGGGGCGGGCTCTAGCTTGGCGCCAATGAAGGAGCGATCCATGGCCAGACGGGCAATTTTCGTAGAGACCGACAGCGCGACCCCGCCGCCCCCGCCGCACGCGGGGATCGAGGCGCCGCAGGGCGCGCGCCGGGCGATCCGGGCCTGGCTGTGGCTCTTGTTTGCCTTGGTCGTCGCCATGATCGCCCTTGGCGGGATGACGCGGCTGACTGATTCGGGGCTGTCGATCACCGAATGGCGTCCGCTGACCGGTGCGCTGCCGCCGATGTCTGACGTCGCATGGCAGGCCGAGTTCGACCGCTATCGCCAGATCGACCAGTATCACCTGGTGAACGCGGGCATGTCGCTGGCCGATTTCAAGGTCATCTACTGGTGGGAATGGTCGCACCGGCAACTGGGGCGACTGATCGGGCTGGTCTGGGCGCTCGGGTTCCTGTGGTTCTGGGTCCGGCGGCAGATTCCGGCGGGATGGGTGGGGCGGCTGGTGCTGCCCGGCGCTCTGGGCGGGGTGCAGGGCGCCATTGGCTGGTGGATGGTCTCCAGCGGCGTTGTGCAGGGCGAGGGGGTGACCTCGGTCGCCAGCTATCGGCTGGCCACGCATCTGGGGCTGGCCTTTGTCATTCTGGGCGTGCTCGCCTGGCTGGCGCTGCTGCTCGGTCGCTCCGAGGCGGCCCTGCTACAGTCGCGGCGCGCGCGCGAGGGGCGGCTGGTGCGGCTGTCGACGGGGCTCCTGCATTTTGCCTTTCTGCAAATCCTGCTGGGTGCGCTGGTGGCGGGGCTCGACGCCGGGCGGGGCTATACCGACTGGCCCCTGATGGGGGGCCACTGGCTGCCGCCCGCAATGACCGAACTGACGCCGATCTGGCGCAACCTCTTTGAGAACGACGGTACCGTGCAATTCCTGCACCGGATCGCCGCCTACGGTCTCGCGGTCTTTGGTGCGCTGGTCTGGTGGCGGGGGCGGTTCAGCGCCTTTGCCGCCACACGATCAGCCTATCACGCCATGGGCGCGGTGCTGGCGGGGCAGGTCGCCCTCGGGATTGTCACCTTGATGAATGGCGCCCCGGTGGCGCTGGGAATCGCGCATCAGGCGACCGCCGTCCTGCTTTGGGTGCTGATCCTGCGCGCCCGCTTTCTGTCCCTCTATCCCCAAGGCACCAGCATCGGGAGAACCGCATGAGCCTGCATCACAATTCCGCCTGGGGAGACCTTGTCGCCCATGAACGCGCGACCTGGGCGCTGGCGCAGGTCATGGGGCGGCTGGGCTGGGATCAGGAAACCATGATGCCGCGCGGGGCCGCCGGGCAGCGCAGCGAGGAAATGGCGGCGCTCGAAGGCGTGCTGCATGCGCGGCGCACCGATCCGCAGCGCGGCGAGTGGCTGGCGGTCGCGCAGGCGCCCGATGCGGCGGGCGAGGCGCTGCTCCGTCATGCGCGGCGATCCTATGCGCGCAACACCCGCGTGCCCGCCGATCTGGCGGCGGAACTCGCCCGCACCACCTCGCTGGCCCAGGGTATCTGGGCCGAGGCGAGGGCGCGCGACGATGTGGCGCATTTCCTGCCCACGCTGGCGCGCGTGATCGACCTGCGGCGTCAGGAGGCTGCCGCGCTGGCGCAGGGCGGCGACCTCTATGACGCGCTCCTGAATGATTACGAACCCGGCATCACCGGTGCCGAAATCGCGGCCATGTTTTCCCGCATGCGGCTGCGGGTGGTGGCGCTGCGCGAAAAGGTGCTGGGCGCGCCGCCACCCGCGCCCCTGCGTGGAGAGTTCGGTCGCGAGGGGCAGTTGCGCCTGTCGCGCAAGCTGGCCGAGGCGTTTGGTTATGACCTCTCGAAGGGGCGCATCGATCTGGCGGTGCATCCGTTTTCCTCGGGCTCCGGCGCCGATGTGCGCATCACCACGCGGGTGAACGAGGTCGATCCGTTCAACTGCTTCTATTCGACCATCCACGAGGTCGGCCACGCCTGCTATGAGCAGAACATCCTTGAATCCTATCGTTTTTCGCCCTTGGGCGAAGGGGTGTCGATGGGCGTCCACGAAAGCCAGTCGCGCATCTACGAGAACCAGATGGGCCGCTCGCGTCCCTTTACCGGCTGGCTTCACGGGCAGATGACGGGCGAGTTTGGCGATCTGGGGCTGGATGCCGAGGGGTTCTATCGCGCCGTCAACCGCGTGCAGCCCGGGTTCATTCGCACCGAAGCGGATGAGGTCCACTACAACCTTCACATCATGATGCGGTTCGATCTGGAACGCGCGCTGATCGCGGGCGATCTGCTGCCTGCCGATCTGGAATCGGCGTGGAACGACCGGTTCCAGCACGATTTCGGCGTGGCGGTCGACCGGCCTTCGCACGGGATGTTGCAGGATGTGCATTGGTCGGTGGGGCTGTTCGGCTATTTCCCCACGTATTCCTTGGGCAATGTCTATGCCGGTTGCCTGATGAAGGCGCTTCGCGCCGATCTGCCGGGGATCGATGCCGATCTGGCGGCGGGACGGCCGACCGTGGCCACCGAATGGCTGCGGGGCAAGGTGCAGCAGCACGGCGGGCTATTCGAGCCGCGCGAGACCATCGCGCGCGCCTGCGGGTTCGAGCCGGACGAAGGCCCGTTGCTGGATTACCTTGACGCCAAGTTCGGCGAGCTTTACGGGTTCTGACCCTTTGCCTGCTCGCGTTTTCGAACCGCAAAAGTGGTGTCCACTCTTGCTGAAAACGCTCTATTCCGCCGCCGCCCTCTGGCGCCCCAGCAAGGGCGCCAGATAGCGGCCGGTGTGGCTGTCCAGCACTCGGGCGATGTCCTCGGGCGTGCCTTCGGCCACGATCTTTCCGCCACCATCGCCACCCTCGGGGCCGATGTCGATCACCCAATCGGCGGTTTTCACCACGTCCAGATTGTGCTCGATCACCACCACCGTGTTCCCCTGATCGACCAGTTCGTGCAGCACTTCCAAGAGCTTGCGCACATCCTCGAAATGCAGGCCGGTGGTGGGTTCGTCCAGAATATAGAGCGTGCGCCCGGTCGAACGGCGGCTGAGTTCCTTTGACAGCTTGACCCTTTGCGCCTCGCCGCCCGAGAGGGTCGTCGCCTGCTGGCCCACCTTCACATAGCCCAGCCCCACCCGAACCAGCGCATCCATCTTTTCGCGGATCGCGGGCACGGCGGTGAAGAACTCCTGCGCCTCGTCGACATTCATGTCCAAAACGTCCGAGATCGACTTGCCCTTGAACAGAACCTCCAGCGTCTCGCGGCTGTCTCTTATACAC
>CALEZJ010000203.1 GCA_937927885.1 uncultured Paracoccaceae bacterium
AAGCCGCTCGCGAAGACCTGGTGGCGATCTATGGCGACGCGCCCCTGGCGCAGGCCGGGGTGATCGTGGCACTGGGCGGCGACGGGTTCATGCTGGAGACCCTGCACGCGACCGAGCGGCGCGACGTGGCGGTTTACGGGATGAACCGCGGCACGGTCGGCTTTCTGATGAACGATTATGCGGTCGACGACCTGCCCGAACGACTGGCGGCGGCGCAGGAAACCGTCCTGAACCCGCTGGCGATGCGCGCAACCGATGTGCGCGGCCAGGTGCACGAGGCGCTGGCGATCAACGAGGTGTCGCTGTTGCGCGCCGGGCCGCAGGCCGCGCGGCTGCGCATCTTTGTCGATGACAAGCTCAGGATGGACGAACTGGTCTGTGACGGTGCCCTGCTGGCGACGCCTGCGGGCTCGACGGCCTATAACTACTCGGCCCACGGGCCTATCCTGCCGATCGGTGCCGATGTGCTGGCGCTGACGGCGGTCGCGGCGTTCCGGCCCCGGCGCTGGCGCGGGGCCTTGTTGCCCAAGGGGGCAGTCGTGCGTTTCGAGGTGCTCGACCCCGAAAAGCGCCCGGTGATGGCCGAAGGGGACGGTCGGTCGGTGCGCGACGTGGTCGCGGTCGAGGTGCGATCCGAGCCCGGCGTTCGTCACCGGCTGCTGTTCGATCCCGGCCACGGGCTGGAGGAACGGCTGATCCGCGAGCAGTTCTTCTGACGCTCACTCGTGGCGGGTGACGAGAGTGTCCAGCGCCTCGCGGTCGGTCCGGGCGGCGTTGGCGGGGTGGTGCGGGTCCTCGTGGCCAAAGGCCACGCCGCACATCAATTGCCAGCCCGGCTCCAGTCCCAGATGGCTGCGCACCACGTCAGGGTAAAGCGACAGCGCCCCCTGCGCGCAGCTTCCCAGCCCGGCGGCGGTCAGCGCCAGCAGGAAGGTCTGCACGAAGCCGCCCAGATCGGCGGCCTCTCGCGTGCCAAAGCCGGGTGGCAGAAAGATGAACGCCGCATGCGGGGCGCCAAAGGCATCGAGGTTGCGCAGAAAGGCCGCGCCGCGCGCCGGGCGGTCGTCGCGCGCAATCCCCATCGCGCCGTAAAGCGCCATGGCCGCCGCCACCTGCCGCGTGCGGAATTCGCCCTGATAGGCGGTGTCCATCGGCACATCCGGGTGCGGCGTGCCGGATTGCGCGGCCCGGGTCAGGGCCGCCCCCAGCGCGCGCAGCCGCGGACCCGAGACCAGATGCACCGCCCAGGGCTGCACGTTGCAATTCGACGGCGCCCAGAGCGCGGTTGCCAGCGCCGCGTCGATCACCGCCGTGTCGACCGGATCGGGAAGGAAGCCGCGCACCGAACGGCGGGCGCGAACCAGGGTGTCGAAATCGTCAGGGCTCATCGGGACCTCAGATCATGCGGCGCAGCAAGGCGGCCAGACTGCGCAGCAACGGCAGGCGGTCGAACCAGCGCGGATCGGCCACGTCGCTGCGCGAGGCGCGCTGAACCGCAAGGGCGGGTGCAATCGCCAGCGCCTGCAGTGCCGGATTGCGGCGGCGCACCCAGTTCAGGGCGCCATCGACATGCATCGGCCCGCCATCGGGGTGACCTTCGGGGCGGTTCAGCATGGCGAGAAGTTCGGGCACGGCGACCTCAGCCGCCTCGCGGGTCAGGCCGAGGAAATGCAACTGGATCAGGTCGAACCCGGGGGCAAGCCGGACCAACCCGTCGGCATCGGGTGCGCCCGCGCTGTGGGCCGGGTCACCGGCGTGGCCATACAGCATCGCCCAGTCGCGCCGGGCCAGGGCGGCCATCAGGGGGGGCAGGCGCTGAACCGCGCCGGGGGCAAAGGCCATGTCGTCTTCCAGCACCAGCGCCCGTGTCCAGCCCCGGGCCAGCAGGCGCTCCATCACCCCGAGATGGCTGCGAAAGGCGCCGTGTGCGCCGATCGAGGGAAAGCCCGCCGCGGCCTCGGGCCGCAGTCCGGGAAAGATCTCGACCGCAGGGTTATCGAGCGACAGGCCGATCTTGCGCAGTTCGGCATCGATCGCGCGCCGCCGGTCGCCGCGCTCGGGCAGGTTGATGATGACGATATGCCCGAAGAGGTCGACAAGGGCCTGGGCGGCGGGGGTCAGTTGCATGGCGGTTCCACAAGGGAGTCCCGGCCAGTCTTGCCGCGCGCCTGCGGCGGTTGCAACTGCTCTTGCGGCCAAGCCCCTCGCGTGGTTCACAGCTTTTGAACGCGATCAAACCGGAGGAAGTCCCATGTCCAACCCCATCACCCGCATCGAACCCGGCAAGCGCATGTCCAATGCGGTGGTTTTCGGCGATCTCGTCTATCTGGCGGGCCAGGTCGGCGAGGGCTCTGGCGTGACCGAGCAGGCGCAATCCGCGCTGGCCGAGGTCGACCGGCTGCTGGCGCTGGCCGGAACCTCGAAGGCGCGGATCCTGTCGGTGCAGGTCTGGCTGGCCAACATCGGCGATTTCGCCGCGATGAATGCGGTCTGGGAAAGCTGGGTCGATCCGGCGAACCCGCCCGCGCGCGCCACGGGCGAGGCCAGGCTGGCCACCCCGGATTACCGGGTGGAATTCATCGTGGTCGCGGCGCGCTGAGGGGCGCGTCCCAGACCACCAGCACCATCTCGGATCGCCAGAGCGGTCCGGGATCGGCATAGGCCCCGGCCTCGCGCCCGCCCATGGCGGCGTAAAAGGTGCGCGCCGCGGTGTTTTGCGCCACCACGCCCAGCCCCGCGCCCGCAAACCCGTCCTGCGACACCCTGTCGCAGGCGGCCTGAAGAAGCTGCGCGCCCAGTCCCAGCCGTCGGGCGGTGGCTGCGACATGAAGGTGCCGGATCTCGCCGCGCGGGCCAAAGGCGGGCTCGACCGGCGCGGCTGTGGCGACCATGCCCAAAACCTCGCCACCCCGTTCGACCAGAAGGCAGGCGCGATCCGGGTCGGCCAAGGCCGCCCGCCATTGGCGCAGACGCAACGCCTCGTCGAGCAGGGCCATGGCCTGCGCCGGGGCGAGGGTGGCATAGGTTTCGCGCCACACGGTCACATGCAGATGCGCCAGCGCGGGCGCGTCGTCAGGCCGCGCGGGGCGGAGGATCAGGGGGCTGGCCGGGTTCATGGCTCTGTGTCAGGTTGGTGGGGGCGATCCTCGCCCCC
>CALEZJ010000204.1 GCA_937927885.1 uncultured Paracoccaceae bacterium
CTGGTCTGGATGGGCATTTTCGCGCTGATGATGTGAAAAAGGCGGGCCGGGGCCCGCCTTTCGCATTCCCGGGGTCTGCCCCGGTTACCTGGCCACCCGCGCGTTGCGCGTGGCGATCAGGCGCAGGCGCAGGCCGTTCAGCCGGATGAACCCTTCGGCGTCCTTCTGGTCATAGGCGCCGGCGTCCTCCTCGAAGGTCACATGCTTTTCGCTATACAGCGAATGTTCGGACCAGCGCGCCACCGTCGCCGCGCGACCCTTGTAGAGTTTCACGCGCACCGTGCCGGTGACATGCTCTTGCGTCTTGTCGATCAGCGCCTGCAGCGCCTCACGCTCGGGCGAGAACCAGAAGCCGTTATAGATCAGCTCGGCATAGCGCGGCATGATCGAATCCTTGAGATGCCCGGCGCCGGAATCCAGCGTGATCTGCTCGATCCCGCGGTGCGCCTCCAGCAGGATCGTGCCGCCGGGGGTTTCGTAGACGCCGCGCGACTTCATGCCGACAAAGCGGTTTTCCACCAGATCCAGCACACCGACGCCATGCTTGCCGCCGATCTCGTTCAGACGGGTCAGGATGGTCGCCGGGCTCAGCCGCTCGCCGTTGATCGCCACCGCGTCACCGCGTTCAAAGGTGATTTCCACCATTTCGGGCGTGTCGGGCGCCTGTTCGACCGGCACGACGCGCTGCAGGACGTAGTCGGGGAATTCCTCGGCCGGATTCTCCAGCACGCGCCCTTCGGACGAGGTGTGCAAGAGGTTCGCATCGACCGAGAACGGCGCCTCGCCGCGCTTGTCCTTGGCAATCGGGATCTGGTTCGCTTCGGCGAATTCCAGCAGTTTGGTGCGGCTTGTCAGGTCCCACAGCCGCCAGGGCGCGATCACCTTGATCGCCGGGTCCAGCGCCGCCGCCGACAGTTCGAACCGCACCTGATCGTTGCCCTTGCCGGTCGCGCCATGCGCCACGGCATCCGCGCCGGTTTCATGGGCGATACGCACCAGATGCTGCGAGATCAGCGGCCGCGCGATCGAGGTGCCCAGCAGGTAAAGCCCCTCATAGAGCGCATTCGCCCGGAACATCGGGAAGACGAAATCGCGCACGAATTCCTCGCGCACGTCGACGATGTGGATGTTCTCGGGCTTGATGCCCAGCAGGATCGCCTTCTGGCGCGCCGGTTCCAGCTCTTCCCCCTGGCCCAGATCGGCAGTGAAGGTCACCACCTCGCAGCCATATTCGGTCTGCAGCCATTTCAGGATGATCGAGGTATCGAGCCCGCCGGAATAGGCCAGCACGACTTTCTTGGGCGCGGACATGCGTGTCTCCCGTGTGGATGGATCGCGGACGGGACTATCCGCTTTGCCGGTGGGGCGCAACACCCATGGCCGTTGACAGAGGGCAGGGGCGCGGCGTTACTGAACGGGTTTCAGACAGGAGGTTTCGATGAATGGAGTTTCGATCTTCGTGCATGCGGTTCGCATGGTGCTGGGCAACCTCGGACCCGCGCTGCGGATCGGCGTGGTGCCGCTGCTGATCACCGCGGTGGCGGGCTGGTTCTTTGCGTCGAATGTGGCGCCCACCGGCGCTGTGCCGCAGATGCCGGGTGCGGGCGCCTTTGGCAGCGGGCTCGTGCTGATCGTCGTGCAGATTCTGGTCTCGCTCTGGGTTGCGGTGGCCTGGCACCGCTACATCCTTCTCGAGGAACAGCCCGGTGCCTTTCTGCCGCAATGGAACGGCGCGGCGGTCTGGGCCTATTTCAAGATCGCCTTCATCATCGGCCTGATCCTGTTCCTCCTCTCCATCGTGATCTCTTTGGTGGCAGGTTTTCTGGTGATGCCGCTGATGATGTCGGGCAGCGGGCCCGGCCTGATCGCGGGGATGGTGCTGTTTGTCGTCATCGCCTTGCCGTTGATCTGGCTCGGTTACCGGTTCGGGCCGTCGCTGGCCGGGGCTGCCATCGGCGATCCGCGCACGCTGGGCGAATCCTGGGAGGCGACGGCGCGCGGCGCGGTGGACCTGTTCATCCTCGCGATCGTGTCGGTCGTGGTGCTCTGGTTGGCGCAACTGCCGGTGATCGCCCTGCAATCGTCGGTCGCGATCCTGGCCGCGGTGCTGGCGGCGGTGGTCAACTGGCTGACGGTGATGATCGGGGTCGGCGTCGTCACAACGATCTATGGCCATTACATCCAGGGCCGCCCGCTCAATGCCTGACGGCAGGCCTGAACTGTTGCGGGGCGTGGTGCATCCCTGGCACCACGACATCTTTGGCCACATGAACGTGCGCCACTACGCGCCATTCTTTGATGATGCCACCTTCTTTCTCTATTCGGCGATGGGGGTGCCGGTGTCGTGGCTGTTGTCCGATTTCGGCATCCACATCGTTTCGGCCAGGGCCGTAACGAACTTCATCAAGGAATTGCGGGCGGGGGACGGCTTTGTCATCGACGGCGCCGTCAGCCGCATCGGCAACCGCAGCGTGACCTTTCACCTGCGGATGATCCATGTCGACACCGGCGCGCTGCACGCGACCTATGACCTGACCGAGGTGTTCTTCGACCCGAAAACCCGCCAGTCCGCCCCGATGCCGGAACCGGTGCGCGAGCGGCTGACCAGGCATCTTCATCTTGCCTGAAATACTCCGGGGGGTCCGGGGGGCTGGCCCCCCGGCTTTCGGCTTGGTCCGGGGGGCTGGCCCCCCGGATTACAACACATACCGGCTCAGATCGGCCGAGCGCGACAGCGCGCCGATATTCGCCTCGACAAATTCGGCATCGACCACCACCGACTGCCCACCCCGGTCAGGCGCGGCAAAGCTCAGTTCCTCGAACACCCGCTCCAACACCGTATAAAGCCTGCGCGCGCCGATATTCTCGACCGCGCGGTTCACGTCGGCGGCGATGCGGGCGAGCGACTGGATGCCGTCCTCGGTAAAGCTGACCGTCACCTCCTCGGTCGCCATCAGCGCCGCGTACTGGCGGGTCAGCGCATTCTCGGTCTCGGTCAGGATGCGGACGAAATCACCCTCGGTCAGCGCCTTCAGTTCAACGCGGATCGGCAGCCGCCCCTGCAATTCGGGCAGCAGGTCCGAGGGTTTCGCCACATGGAACGCGCCCGAGGCGATGAACAGGATGTGGTCGGTCTTGACCGGTCCGTGCTTGGTGGAAACCGTCGTGCCCTCGATCAGCGGCAACAAATCGCGCTGCACGCCTTCGCGGCTGACATCGGCGCCGCGCGTTTCGGCGCGGGCGCAGATCTTGTCGATCTCGTCCAGAAACACGATGCCGTTCTGCTCGACCGCCTCCAGCGCTGCGGCCTTGACCGCCTCCTGATCCAGAAGCTTGTCGGCCTCCTCGCCCAAAAGCAGATCGTGGCTTTCGGCGACGGTCATGCGCTTGCGGGTCGTGCGCTGGCCAAAGGCCTTGCCAAAGAGATCGCCCAGGTTCAGCCCCTGCGCCTGCATCCCCGGCATGTCCAGCATCGGCATCATGGGTGCCGTGTCGAGCATTTCCAGTTCGATGATCGTGTCATCGAGTTCGCCCGCGCGCAGCTTCTTGCGGAACAGATCGCGCGTGCCGGATCGCGCCTCCTTGCCCGCGATGGCATCGAGCACCCGCTCCTCGGCATTGGCCTGCGCGCGGGCGCGCACATCCTCGCGCATCTGCTCGCGCGTCATGACCAGCGCCGCATCGACCAGATCGCGGATGATGCTGTCCACATCGCGCCCGACATAGCCGACCTCGGTGAACTTGGTCGCCTCGACCTTCAGGAACGGCGCCCGCGCCAGCTTGGCCAGACGGCGGCTGATCTCGGTCTTGCCGACGCCGGTCGGGCCGATCATCAGGATGTTCTTGGGGTAGACCTCCTCGCGAAGGTCTGCAGGCAATTGCTTGCGCCGCCAGCGATTGCGCAGGGCCACGGCGACGGCCCGCTTGGCCTCGGCCTGACCGATGATGAAGCGATCCAGTTCCGAGACGATTTCGCGCGGGGTCAGGTCGGTCATTTCCGGATCGTCTCCACCGTCAGGTTGCCGTTCGTATAGACGCAGATCGAGGCCGCGATTTCCATCGCCTTGCGCGCAATGCGGTCTGCGGGCCAGTCCGTTTCCATCAACCCGCGCGCGGCGGCGGCGGCGAAATTGCCGCCCGATCCAATGGCGGCCACGTCGTGTTCAGGCTCCAGCACATCGCCAGCGCCGGTCACCACCAGAAGATCGGCGCCATCCGTGACGATCAGCATTGCCTCCAGGTTGCGCAGGTATTTGTCCATGCGCCAATCCTTGGCCAGATCGACACAGGCCCGCGCCAGTTGCGGCGTCGCCTCCAGCTTTTTCTCCAGCCGTTCCAGCAGCGTGAAGGCATCGGCGGTGGATCCCGCGAAGCCTACCACCACCTCGCGCCCGGCGGGCCCGATCCGGCGCACCTTTCGCGCGGATCCCTTGATGACGGTTTGCCCCAGGCTGACCTGCCCGTCGCCTGCAACCACCACTTCGCCACCCCGCCGCACGGCGAGGATTGTCGTGCCGTGCCACCCGGGAAACCTGTCATCCGCCATGAAATGCCCCTTTCGACGTCCCGCCCTATATGGCGGCGCGCCCCCGTCGCCGCAAGAACCCCCCTCTGGCGGCGCGTCGGCCCGGGCGCTAGACTGACGCGATGAATTCCGTTCACCCCTCCGTTTTCCTGGTCGACCCGGACGCGACCGACCGGCTGGCGCGGCACCTGGCAGGGCTGGTTACGCCCGGCGACACGCTGTTGCTGGAAGGTCCGATCGGTGCGGGCAAGTCGCATCTGGCGCGCGCCCTGATCCGCGCGTTGGGCGTGGCCGAGGACATCCCCTCGCCGACCTTCACCCTGGTGCAGGTCTATGAAACGGCACTGGGCGAGGTCTGGCACAGTGACCTCTACCGCCTCTCGGGCCCGGACGAGGCGCTGGAACTGGGCCTGATCGAAGCCTTCCCGACCGCGATCTGCCTTGTCGAATGGCCGGACAGGCTGGGGCCGGACCGACCGGATTCGGCTCTGACATTGCGGTTTTCGATCGAGGGCGAGGGGCGGCGGATCGAATTTCTTGCGGACGATCCCGCCTGGTCCGCGCGGCTTCGGGATGTTTGAGCCCAGCACCGCCCCCCGGGTCTTTGCCCTGCCGCCGGGGGCCGATTTTCCCGGCCTGCTGGCGCAGGGCCTGCGCGCGCGCCTTGCGGGTCATCCACCCGAGGCGATGGCCCGGGTCGAGGTTCTGGTCAACACCGTGCGTATGCAGGCGCGTCTGCGCGAGGCGCTGATCGCCCTCGGTCCCGGTTTCCTGCCGCGTATCCGGCTGATTACCGACCTTGCGCCGCAGGGCATGGACGGGTCCCTGCGCACCCGGCTTCAACTGGCGCAACTGATCCGCGGGCTCCTGTCCGCCGAGCCGGATCTCGCGCCACCAACGGCCGCCTTTTCGCTGGCCGAGAGCCTGTTCTCCCTCCTCGACGAGATGCATGGCGAAGGCGTCGCGCTGGATGTCCTGCAGCGCCTGGATGTCAGTCAACATTCCCAGCACTGGGAGCGTTCACTGCGATTCATCCGGCTGGTGACACGGTTTCTGGGCGAAACCGTCGGTTCCCAGGCGCGGTTGCGCGCCGAGGTCCTGCGGCTGGTTGCGCGCTGGCTGGCAGCGCCGCCCGACCATCCGGTGATCGTTGCGGGCTCAACCGGGTCGCGCGGGCCGACCTTCTTGTTGATGCAGGCGGTCGCCCGGCTGCCGCAGGGCGCCCTGGTACTGCCCGGCTTTGATGACACGACGCCCCTCGCCCTCTGGGACACTCTGGCCAGGCCCATCGACAGCGAGGACCACCCGCAGCACCGCTATGGGCGGCTTCTGCGCGCGCTCGATCTGCCGCCAAGGGGGGTGCAACCCTGGGTCGACGCGCCGCCACCCGATCCTGTCCGCAACCGGCTGGTCTCGCTCGCCTTGCGCCCCGCGCCGGTCACCGACCAGTGGCTGCACGAGGGGCCGACGCTGGGCGATCTGCCGGCCGCGACCCGGGGTCTTTCGCTGATCGAGGCGCGCAATCCCCTGCACGAGGCGCTGGCCATCGCCCTGTGCCTGCGCCAGGCGGTGGTGGATGGCAGAAAAGCGGCTCTGATAACGCCGGATCGGGTCCTGGCGCGACGGGTCACCGCGGCACTGGACCGCTGGCATCTGCGCCCGGATGACAGCGCCGGGCGACCGCTGGCCCTGTCCGCGCCGGGCCGTTTCCTGCGCCAGACCGCCGAACTGCTGGCCAAGGGCGCCACGGCCGAAGGCGTCATCGCTCTGCTCAAACATCCGATCGCCCATAGTGCGCTGGACCGTGGCCCCCATCTGCGCCACAGCCGGGATCTGGAACTGTTCCTGCGCGCGCGGATGATCCCGTTTCCGGATCCGGGCGTGATCGACCTCTGGGCCCAGCGCAGCGCCGACCGCGAGATCTGGGCGCAATGGCTGAAGGGCGTGCTGGTGAGCGCCGGGAATCCCTGGGGTCAGCGGCCGCTTGCCGAGTGGATCGAGGCGCATCGCGGGCTGATGAATGTGTTGGCCTGCGGGCCGGGTGGCGAGGGCACGGGCGAACTCTGGCTGGCCTCGGCCGGCGAGAGCGCGCGCGCGATCTTTGACCAGCTTGCCGCCGAGGCCAATTCCGGTGGCACGGTGTCGGGGCCGGATTATTGCGCGGTGCTGGACACACTTCTTGTTGGCGCCGAGGTGCGCGAGACCGGCAAGACCCATCCCGGTATCAAGATCTGGGGAACGCTGGAGGCGCGGGCGCAGGGGGCCGATCTGGTCATTCTGGGCGGGTTGAACGATGGTATCTGGCCCGCCGCCCCCAGGCCGGACCCCTGGTTCAGCCGTCGCATGCAGCTGGATGCGGGTCTGACGCTGCCGGAACGCCAGATCGGGCTGTCGGCGCATGACTTTCAGCAGGCCATCGGCGCGCCCGAGGTGATCCTGTCGCGCGCAACCCGCGATGCCGAGGCCGAGACGATCCCCTCGCGCTGGATGAACCGGTTGCTGAACCTGATCGGTGGGCTGGGCGCGCAAGATGGCCCGGCGGCCCTGCAGGCGATGCGTGCGCGGGGCGCCCATTGGCTGACGCTGGCCGAAACACTGGAGGCGGACCTGACCCCGGTCCTTCCCGCCTGTGCGGCGCGCAATCCGCGTCCCGCGCCGGCCCCACCGGCCAGCGCCCGTCTGCGGGAGCTGCCCGTCACGCGGATCGAGACCCTGATCCGCGACCCCTATGCCGTTTATGCCGAGCGGATCCTGCGCCTGCGCCCGCTGGATCCGCTGACCCCGCTGCCGGACGCGCGGCAAAAGGGGACGGCGCTGCACCGCATCCCTGACCTTTACCTGCAAGAATACCCCCCCGGCGCGCCGGGATCCGTGTCGCGGTTTCTGGCCATCGCAGAGACGGTTCTTGCCGAGGAATGCCCCTGGTCTGCCATTCGCGCCCATTGGCTGGCGCGGCTCGAGCGGGTCGCGCCCGAGTTCGTCCGCTGGAACCAGGCGCTGTCCGGCGTGCCCGTCCTGACGGAAACCAAGGGCGCGCTGGTGCTGGGCGATCCGCCCTTTACCCTGACCGGCAAGCCTGACCGCATCGACCGCGACCAGCAGGGCGACCTCTATCTGTTCGACTACAAGACCGGCAGCCTGCCCTCGGAGGCCCAGATCAGGTTCTTCAACAAACAGTTGATCCTGCTCGCGCTCATGGCCGAGGACGACGCCTTTGGTCTGGGTCCGGCGCGGGTGGCCGGGGCGGCGTTTGTCGGGCTGGGGTCGCGCTTTGCGCTGCGCGAGTCGCCCACCGGGGCCGAGGTTCTGGCGCGCCACCGCGCCGAATTGCTTGGCCTGATCGACACCTATCGCCGTCCCGAGCAGGGGTTCACCGCGCTCAGGGCCGTCGATGCCGACCGTCGGCGCGGCGATTATGACGCGCTGGCCCGTCGTGGAGAATGGGCGCCGTCGGACCCGGTCCAGACCCTTCCGGTAGGGCTGGCCGATGGATGAGGCGACGCTCAACCAGATCCGCGCCGCCGCGCCGGGCGAGTCGACATGGCTTTCGGCCAATGCCGGATCGGGCAAGACCAAGGTCTTGATCGACCGGGTCGCGCGGCTCTTGCTGCATGACACGCTGCCAGAGCGCATCCTGTGCCTGACCTACACCCGCGCCGCCGCCAGCGAGATGCAGAACCGGCTGTTCCAGCGGCTGGGCGGCTGGGCCATGCTGCCGGATGCGGAACTGCGTGCGGAACTGGAGAAACTGGGCGAGGAGACGGGGGACCCCACCCTGTTGCCGCGCGCGCGACGGCTGTTCGCGCGCGCCATCGAAACGCCCGGCGGATTGAAGATCCAGACGATCCACGCCTTTTGTTCGTCCCTGCTGCGCCGCTTTCCGCTGGAGGCCGCGGTGCCCCCGGATTTCGCCGAGGCCGATGAGCGCAGTCTGGGCCAGTTGCGGCTGGAGGTGCTGGACCGGTTCGCACGCGGGGGCGAGGCCGGGGCGATGCGGGCGCTGATGCGCCAGCTCGACGAGGCGAGCTTTGACGCGCTTCTGGTTGAAATCGGCAAGCACAGAGACGCTTTTGACGGCGAACTTCCCGATTTCCACGCGCTCTTTGGCCTGCCTGCCGGGCTGACGGCCGAGGGGCTGATCGCACAGGTTTATGCCGGGGACGAGGCGGCGTTGTTCGCGCGGCTGGTGCCAAGTCTGCGGCGGGGTGGGCCGAACGACAACAAGCTGGCCAATCGGTTGGCCGCCGCCGCGCCGGGCGATCTGGCGGCGCTGGAACTGGCCTTGCTGACCCAGTCCGGCGCCGCCGCGCCGTTCACCGCGCGCACCGGCACGCATGTGACCAAGGCGACACGACCCCGGATCGACCCGGAGGATCTTGCCGCGCTGGATGCGCTGGGCGAAAGGGTCGAGGCTGCGCGTGGCCTGCGCCTGGGTCTCGATGCGCTGGCGATGGCCGAGGCGCTGCACCGGTTTGCCCGGCTGTGGCTGCCCGCGATGGACGCGGCCAAGGCGGCGCGCGGCTGGCTGGATTTCGATGATCTTATCCGGCTGGCGCGGCGTCTTCTGGGGTCCAGCAGCGTGGCGCAATGGGTGTTGTTCAAGCTCGACGGGGGGATCGACCACATCCTGATCGACGAGGCCCAGGATACCAGCCCGGCGCAATGGCAGGTGATCGACCTGTTGACGCAGGAATTCACCGCCGGGCAGGGCGCGCGCGACGAACGGCGGACGATCTTTGTGGTGGGCGACCGAAAGCAGTCGATCTATTCCTTTCAGGTGGCCGACCTGTTGGGATTCGAGGCTGCACAGGGTCGCTTTTCGCAGCGTCTGTCAGATATCGGGCAGGGCATGGCGCAGATGCAGCTGTTGCATTCGTTCCGCTCGTCGGATGCCGTCCTGCGGCTGGTGGACCAGTGTTTTGGGGCGCAGGCCGGGGGGCTGGGTGGTGGGCCGCAGCATATCGCGTTCTTCCCCGCCATGGCTG
>CALEZJ010000205.1 GCA_937927885.1 uncultured Paracoccaceae bacterium
CCCCGAAACCGGCCCCCCCGCCGGCGACACCTTGGCCGCGCTGGAACAGGGCTGGGGCCACCGCGATTTCGGCGTCTATGCCCGCGTCATCCGCTCGGGCGAGGTGACGCTCGGCGACCCTGTGGAGCTGCCATGACCAGCCTGTCCTATCCGCTGACCCCGACGCCCGACGCGATGACCGAAGAGGTCGGACGCAAGCTGTTCGCCGGGCCCGTCGACTTCGTCAAGGGTGTGGTCGCGATGAGCGGCCTGCCCCCTGCCGACCGGGTCGAGGTCTGCCTCGCCGGACGATCCAATGTCGGAAAATCGAGCCTGATCAACGCCCTGACCGGCCGAAAGGCGCTGGCGCGCACCTCGAACACGCCCGGGCGCACGCAGGAGATCAACTATTTCGCCGTCGGCGAGCAGCTTTATCTGGTCGACCTGCCCGGCTATGGCTTTGCCGAGGCGCCGGTGGCCGTGGTCAAGCGCTGGCAGGACTTGCTGAAGGCGTACCTTTCGGGCCGCGCCACGCTGCGCCGGGCCTTCGTGCTGATCGACATGCGCCACGGCATCCTGAAGGTCGACGACGAGATCATGACGCTGCTGGACAAATCCGCCGTGACCTTTCAGGTCGTGCTGACCAAGGCCGACAAGATCACCGCCGCGCAGCAGGACAAGACGCTGGCGCAGGTGCGTGCTGCGCTGGCCAAACACCCGGCCGCATTTCCCGAACTGCTTGTCACCTCGTCGGAAAAGGGCGACGGTATCGCCACGCTTCGCGCCCTCATCGCAACCCTGCCCTAGAGCCCTCGCCAGACCATGAGACAACAATCCATGAACCGTGACTGGACCGCAATCGCCCGCACCCTCTCCGAGGCCGTCCCCTATTTCCAGCGCTTCTCGGGTGCTGTGGTGGTGGTCAAGTTCGGCGGCAACGCCATGGGCGACGCCGACGCGATGGCCGAATTCGCCCGCGACATCGTGCTGATGCGGCAGGTGGGGATCAAGGTCGTGGTGGTGCACGGCGGCGGGCCGATGATCAACGATCTGCTCAAACGCCTTGATATCAAATCCGAATTCGTGCGCGGCAAGAGGGTCACCGACAAGGCCACGGTCGAGGTTGTCGAAATGGTGCTGACCGGACTGGTCAACAAGCGCATCGTGCAGGCGATCATGGACGAAGGCGGGCGCGCCGTCGGCCTTTCGGGCAAGGACGATGACCTGATGGTCTGCGTGCCGGACGATCCGGAACTGGGCTTTGTCGGCAAACCGCATGAGATGAACGTGCAGGTGCTGCGCGATCTGTTCAATGCCGGGATCATCCCCGTGGTGGCCCCCGTCGCCACGGGCATGAACGCCAACGAGACCTTCAACGTCAACGGCGACACCGCGGCGGGCGCCATCGCCGGCGCGCTCAAGGCCGACCGGCTGCTTTTGTTGACCGATGTGTCGGGGGTCAAGGATGCCTCGGGCGCCGTGCTGACCGAACTGCACCCCGATCAGGTGCTGGCCATGATCGACGATGGCTCGATTTCCGGCGGGATGATCCCGAAGGTGGAGACCGCGCTGGATGCGCTGGACAAGGGCGTGCGCGCGGTGGTGATCCTGGACGGTCGCGTGCCCAACGCCTGCCTGCTGGAACTGTTCACCGAACATGGCGCGGGCTCGATGATCCGCACGACCGCACCGCGCGTCAAACCGCGCGGCCAGGACTGAGCCCCGGATCAGACCCCGGCCCGCCCCAGCGCGCGCATCTGGTCCAGCCAGCGCGCGCGCTGGTCGGCGGTGCTCGGCTCGACCGGAGAGAGATGGGTGAAGGCCATCGGCCGGATGCCGACAAAGGCCAGCACCTGACGCGCCATCATCCGCCGCAGGGGCTGGCCGAAGGCCCAGCGAAACGCCCAGCCCGGCGTGTCCGAAGTCACCACCAGCCGCGCCGAACGCCCGGCCAGCAGCGGCGTCGGCAATCCGTGCCTGCGCATGTCGGGATCATAGGCGAGCCCGGGCAGAAAGGCGCGGTCGATCAGGCCCTTGGCCTTGGCGGGCAGGCCGCCCCACCACATAGGGGCCAGCATCACCAGATGCTCGCACCAGGTCAGATCGGCCATGACGGCGGCCAGGTCGGGCTCCAGCGGTTTGGGCGCGGTGAAATCGCGTCTGCCGAAATCGGGATCGAAGCGCATCCGCGCCAGGTCCTGCACCCGGACCCTGTGCGCCGCCGCCCCTTCGGCATAGGCCGCCGCCAGCGCATGGTTGAACGACCCCTCGGCGGGGTGCAGAATCATCAGGCAGATCTTTCGCGGCATGCGGCACCCGGGGTCTTTGCCCATGGGTGCCCGCTCGCCGCGCCCCGGTCAAGGAGTCCCGCTTGCACACCGCTGTCCTGACCGCCCTTGCCGACGAGGGCCTCTGCGCCCTCGCCGCCTGTCCGCCAGACCCGGCGTTCTGCCCCCCTGACGCGCGCGCGCTGCTGCTGGTCGGCCCCTTGGGCGGCGACCAATGGTGGAGCCGCGTCACCGCCGCCCCCGAATGGCGGGACGGCGCCCCCGATCCGGTCGACCGGTGGTCAAAGCGCATCCTCGGCGCCCTCGCCCTGCGGTTCGGCGGCACGGCGGTCTTTCCGTCGGACGGCCCGCCCTGGCCTCCCTTCCTGCGCTGGGCGCTGGCCTCGGGGCAGATCTGGCAAAGCCCGGTCGGCATGCTGGTGCACTCCGATCAGGGCCTCTGGACCTCGTTTCGGGGCGCGCTCGCCCTGCCCTTCCCTGTGCCGCTGCCGATCCGGGCCAATCCCTGCCTGCCCTGCGCGGACAGGCCCTGCACCACCGCCTGCCCGGTCGGTGCCCTGTCGCCGAAAGCCTACGATACCGCCGCCTGCCACGCCCATCTGGACACCGCCGAGGGGCGCGACTGTCTGTCCCGCGGCTGCCGGGCGCGCCGCGCTTGCCCCGCAGGCGAAAGGCATGCAAGACTGGACACCCAATCCGCCTATCACATGAAGAAGTTCCACCCATGACCAAGCGCCTGATCCTGACGCGCCACGCCAAATCGGCCTGGGACGACCCCACCATGGCCGACCACGATCGCCCCCTGAACGAGCGCGGTCGGGCCGCCGCCGCCGATCTGGGCGCCTGGCTGGCCTCGCGCGGCCATGTCCCGGGCGAGGTCCTGTGCTCGGACGCCGTGCGCACGCGCGAGACCTGGGCCGGCATCGCCCCGGCGCTGCCCGGCACGCCCACCCTGGTGCTGAAACCCTCGCTCTATCACGCGGGCCCCGATGTGATGCTGGCGGTGCTGCGCCACGCCAGCGCCGATACGGTGATGATGATCGGCCACAACCCCGGCATCGCCGAATTCGCCGGCCGCATCCTGGCCCGCGCGCCGGTGAACCCCGAGATGCTGCGCTATCCGACCGGTGCCACGCTGGTCGCCAGCTTCGAGATCGACACCTGGGCCGAGGTCGACTGGCATCAGGGCGCGCAGCGCGACTTCATCGTCCCAAGGGAACTGGCCGCCTGAAGGCCCGCGCTCTTTCATCTGTCCTGAAATATCCTCAGGGGGGTGAATCTGCGCAGCAAAGAGGGGGGCGCGAGCGCCCCCCTTTTCACCCTCTGTCCAAGGGATCAGTGCCCCAGAATCTGGCTGAGGAACAGCTTGGTGCGGTCCGACTGCGGGTTGTTGAAGAACTCGCGCGGTTCGTTCTGTTCGACGATCTGGCCCTGATCCATGAAGATCACCCGGTTCGCCACCGCC
>CALEZJ010000206.1 GCA_937927885.1 uncultured Paracoccaceae bacterium
TGGCGATAGGTGTCCAGCGGGTTCAGGCCCAGACGCCCGATGTGGTAAAAGTCCAGCATCATCCCCAGGTTGGGTCGGTTGACCTCCGCGATGGTCGCCGCAGCCTGGTCGGGGTGGGTCAGGTGGTAGCCGGGCACATCAAAGGGGTTGATCGGCTCGATCAGCAGCGCGATGCCCAGCGGCGCGGCCAGATCGCAGGCCCAGCGCAGGTGCTCGCGAAAGATGGCCTCGTCCCCGCCCTTGCCTGCCATCACATGCACCATGGCGGTGTCCGTCGCGGCCGCATAATCGAGCGCCTCGCGCGTGGCGGCGCGCGCTTTGTCCTGATCGGTGCGCGCGGCCAGCCCGAAACTGTCGCCCGGCCGCGTGTTCAGACTGAGCATCGGCACGCTCGCCGCCGCCAGCGCCGCGCGGGTCGCAGCCGCCGGGGTGTCATAGGGCCAGTGGCATTCCACGGCAGCGAACCCTGCGGCCGCCGCGCGCGCGATGGACTGTGGCAGGGGCAGATCGGCCCAGAGAAACCCCAGATTGGCCGAAAACCGGATCACGCCAGCAAATGCGCCATGTGCCGCACCGCCAGCGCGTAGCCATGCACGCCGAACCCCGCCATCACCGCATCGGCGCGGTGGCTGACATAGGAATGGTGGCGGAAGGACTCGCGTTTGTGCACCTGGCTGATATGCACCTCGATCACCGGACCCTTGAACGTGTTCAGCGCATCGAGCACCGCGATCGAGGTATGGGTCAGCGCGGCCGGGTTGATGACGATGCCGGCAGCGGTTTCGCGCGCCTCATGGATCCAGTCCACGATCTGCCCCTCCCAGTTCGACTGGCGCAGGACCGTTTCCAGCCCCAGTTCGGCACCCAGGGCGGCACAGTCGCGCGCCACGTCGTCGAGGGTCACCGAACCATAGATCTCGGGCTCGCGGCGGCCCAGCAGGTTCAGGTTGGGGCCGTTCAGGATGTGGATTGTCTGCATCGGATTGCCTTTTCGGGGGACGGCGCATCCTAGCGCGCGGGTCCGGGGGGCGCCAGCCCGGCAAGGGTGCAGGAAACGTGATTTGGCGCGGGCGAGGGCTGGGGTAGGATGGCGCATGCGCAGCGTCGATGCCTTCATCGCCCTCAACCGCTTCGGCCTTGGCGCGGGGCCCGGCGGGGACGCGCCGCTGGGCGGCGATCCGCGCGGCTGGCTGGTGTCGCAACTGGCGGGGGGCGTGCCCGCAGCGCCGCCCGGGCGCAGTGCCGATGAGTTGCTGACCGAGGTCAGCCGCGCGCGACTGGACGGGCAAGGCGAGCAAGCGATCCGTCTGGCGATGGAGCGCGACTTTCGCCCCGCGCTTCTGGCCAGGGGCGCGCACCTCGTGCAAAGCGAGGCCCCCCTTGTCGAGCGGCTGGTGCTGTTCTGGTCGAACCATTTCACCGTCAGCACCACGCGACGCGCCATCGCGCCGATGACCCCCGCCTTCGAGGTCGAGGCGATCCGTCCCCATGTTCTGGGCCGTTTCGGGGCGATGCTGCGTGCCGTGGTGCGCCATCCGGTGATGCTGACCTATCTGGACAACCCGTTTTCCGTGGGGCCGGATTCGCCCGACGGGCGCGCGCAGGGCGGCGGCGTGAACGAGAACCTTGCCCGCGAGGTGCTGGAACTGCATACCTTGGGCGCGCGGGGTGGCTATACTCAGGCCGATGTGACCCAGTTCGCGCTGGCCCTGACCGGGTGGAGCCACGGAGGCCATCCGGGAAGCGGCGACGAGGCTTTGCATGGCCGGTTCCGGTTCGTGCCCGGGCATCATCAGCCGGGACCGAAAGAGGTGCTGGGGCGGCGCTACGACGAAGCGGGCGAGGGCGAAGGGCTGGCAATCCTCGACAATCTGGCGCGCCACCCGGCGACCGCACGGCATCTGGCGACAAAGCTCGTGCGCCATTTCGTGGCCGACGATCCGCCCGAGGCGGCGGTTCAGCGCATCGCAGGGGTGTTTTTGGACAGCGAGGGCGATCTGGCCGAGGTGGCGCGCGCGCTGGTTTCCCTGCCTCAGGCGTGGAGCGAACCGCTGGCCAAGGTCAAGACGCCGCATGAACTGGTGCTGGCCGTGCACCGCGCGCTGGGGGGCGAGGCCCCACCGCCCGGCGATTACCTGCGCCCCCTGCGCCTGTTGGGCATGATGCCGTTTTCCGCCCCCGGGCCTCAGGGATGGGGCGACCGGGCCCGAGACTGGCTGACTCCCGAGGCCTTGATGACCCGCATCGCCTGGCTGCGGGGGCTGACCCCGGCCGGAACAGCCGCCGCGCGCGGTGATGGAGGCGAGCATCGGCGCCGTTCTCCATGACGCGACGCGCACCTGGGTCTACCGCGCGCCTTCGCTCCGTGCCGGGCTGGCGATGGTGCTGTCCAGTGCCGAATTCCAGAGGAGATGAGGATGCGGCGGCGCGATTTCCTGGCCGGGTCTTGCGCGGGGTTGCTGGCGACGCTGCCGCAGACCCGGTTGGCGCTGGCCCATGCCGCGACCGACCGGCGGCTGGTCGTGGTGGTGCTGCGCGGCGGGATGGACGGGCTGGCGGCGCTGGCACCCTGGGCCGATCCGGGACTGCGACGGCTGCGTCCCCGGCTGGCGCCGGGGCGCGCGGGGGTGATCGACCTCGACGGCTATTTCGGGCTGGATGCGGGGCTGCGCGGGTTGATGCCGCTCTGGCAGGCGGGTGAACTGGCGTTCCTGCCGGCGGCGACCACGCGCTACCGCGAACGCTCCCATGCCGAGGGGCAGGCGCTGCTGGAAAACGGCACCGCCAGCCCCGAGGGTGCGCGCGACGGCTGGCTGAACCGCGCGCTGCTGGCGCTCAACGACGGCGATGCGCGGCTGGGCCTGTCGCTGGGTCCGGCCGTGCCGCTGATCCTGCAGGGGGCGGCGACGGTTCAAAGCTGGTCGAACGATGGCCTGCCCGAACCGGGTGCCGATTTCCTGACCCGGCTGGGCCTGATCTATCGCCACGATGCCGCTTTTGCCGCCGCCTTCGAGGCCGCGCGGGGATCGGCCCGGCCCGATCCGGCGCTGTTGGCGGGCATCGACGACACGCTGTTTCTCGGCGCGCGGGTGGCCGGGTCCTTGCTGGCCCAGACGCAGGGGCCGCGCGTGGCGGTGATCGAAATGCAGGGCTGGGACACCCATATCAACCAGGGCGCGCGCCTCGAGGGGCAGTTCGGGCGGCTGACCGAGGCGTTGTTGACACTGCGCGCCGCGCTGGGGTCGGCTTGGGAGCAAAGCGCGGTTCTGGTGGTGTCCGAGTTCGGGCGCACGGCGGCCGAGAATGGCGCCGGGGGCACGGATCACGGAACTGGCGGGCTGGCGATGGTTCTGGGCGGGGCGCTGGGCGGCGGCAGACTCCTGGGCGACTGGCCGGGGCTGTCGACGGGGGCCTTGCACGAAGGCCGCGACCTTGCCGCGCCCAATGCATTGGAATCGCTCTTCAAGGCCGCGCTGATCGGGCATATGGGCCTTGCCCCGGCGCAGGTGGACGAATCCGTGTTCCCTGCGTCGGCGCACCTGGCGCCGGTGCCGGGTCTCTTCGGGATATGAGCCCTGCGCCCTCCGGGCGCTGCCTAGGCGGTCGCCGAGGCCGGTGTCCTGACCCTCGCGCCGGGAGCGATGGTGGGCGGGGCCGCGTTCAAGGCCTCGATGGCGAAACCCGCCGCTGCCTTGTAGCCAGCCATGAAGGCCGCGCGTTCCTCCGGGGGAATGACGTCATCGATATGCGCGAATTCGCCGCCGCAACGCTCGTCGACCAGATTGAGCAGGCCAAAGGGCCCCGCACCCCGATTGCGCAGGATCAGGGCCGAAACCGGCCCGCAAAGGCGCGCATCATAGGCAGAAAGCGCGGCGCGGGTGGCGCCGTGTTCGACCATCATCGCGCCCAGGATGCGGGCGTCGATCACCGCCTGGCTGGCGCCGTTCGATCCCGTGGGATACATCGCATGCGCGGCGTCACCCAGCAGGGCCACCGGCCCGTCGACCCAGGTCGGTACCGGGTCGCGGTCGATCATCGGGTTCTCGTAGGCCCCGCCCGCCCCGGCCAGAAGTGCGGGCACATCCAGCCAGTCATAGCGCCAGTCGGCGAAATGATGGGCGAAATCCTCGATGGCGACCTCGCGGAACCAGCCGGTGTTCTCGCGCCCTTCGGGGCTGTCATAGGTAACCTCGGCGATCCAGTTGATGTCAGCCAGACCCTCGGCATCCGGGTGGCTGATCGGATAGACCACCATCCGGTGCCGGTGCGTGCCCAGCCCGACAAAGGAACTGCCCGTGCGGATCGGCTTCGCGCGGGTCACCCCGCGCCACATCACCGCACCGCCCCAATGGATCGGCGGCTGCGTCGGATGCATGGTTGCGCGCACGGCCGAATGGATGCCGTCGGCGCCAATCAGCAGGCTGCCGCGCTCGGTGCTGCCATCCTCGAACAGCGCGGTGACCCCTTCGGCATCGTGGCGATAGCCGGTCACCCGCCGTCCGGTCTGCACCGCGCCCTGACCCAGCCGCTCCACGACCAGCCGGTAAAGCAGCATGTGGAACTGCCCGCGGTGGACAGCGTATTGCGGCCAGCGATAGCCCGCCTCCAGGCCGCGCACCTCGGAATAGACGTCATTGCCGTTCAGCCCGACGAGCGCCCATTCCAGCGCGGGCAGGCCGACCTGATCCAGCATGGCCGCATCGATCCCCAGATCCGCCAGTTCGCGCACCGCGTTCGGTTGCAGGTTGATCCCCACGCCCAGCGGCTTGAGGCTGCGCACCGATTCGAACACCACGCAGGGCACGCCGATCTGGTGCAGCGTCAGCGCGGTCACGAGGCCACCGATGCCCCCCCCGGCGATCAGGACTCGGCTTTGGGTCATGGGGCTCTCCGCTGGGGTGTTCGGCGGCGTTCTGGCAAAGATTCGCGCGCGGGGCAAGCGGCTTGCAATCGCAGCAGGCCGGGGGGCGTCTCCGGCCTAGCGCGACAGCGCCAGCGGCACCGCCAGCGGTCCGTATTCGGGCCAGCGTGTCATCTCGACCGGTCCGGTCAGCGTCAGGCGCCGGGTCTTTTGCGTCAGTTGCCGCAGGGTTTCCAGCAGAAGTTCGCGTGCCAGCGGCGCGCCCGGGCACATGTGCGGGCCCCGGCCAAAGGTCAGAAGGTCCGTCTCGCCCCGGTCCAGACGATAGCTGTCGGGATCGGGGAACACATCGCCGTCACGGTTGCCCGAGGTAAAGACGACGGCCAGCGCATCCCCGGCCTTGATCGTCCTGCCGCCCAGGTCCACGTCGTGGCGCGCGGTGCGCGCAAAACCGCGGTAGGGGGTGTAGAGGCGCAAAAGCTCTTCGAGCGCCAGCGGGGCCAGATCCGGGTTGGCGGTCAGTTCCGCGTGGTGCTCGGGATGGCGTGCCAGATGCACCGCCATCGAGCCGATGAAGGTCGTGGGCGCGATGATGCCGACCAGCAGGAACTGGCGAAGCGCGCCCAGGATCTTGTCATCGGGCAGCGCCTGACCGTCGACCCGCACCGCAAGAAGGTTCGAGACCGGGTCCAGATCGGGGTCCTGCGGAGAGGATTTGCGTTCCTCGATCAGCCGTGCGGCGATCTGATAGAGCGCATCCGACCGTTCCCGCAGCGTATCGAAATCCTGCCGTTGCAGGGCCATGTTGAATTCGGCCCCGACACGGCGAATCTCGTCGGCATCCTTCGGGGAAAGGCGAAAGAATTCGGCCAGCAGGGCGATGGGCAGGGTGAACGAGAAATCCGCGCAGATATCGCCCCCGCCCGCGGCGACGAAGGGGTCAAGATGCTCGGCCACCATGCGGGTGATGACAGGTTTCCAGGCCTCGATCCGGCGCGGCGACAGAAACCGCAGGATGGCGTTGCGGTAGGGGATGTTGCCGGGCGGGTCCAGGTGCAGCGGCGGGCGGCGCTGGGTGGTGGCGACCGGGGGCACGACGTTCTGCACCGTGGTGGTAAAGGTCTGCCAGTCGGTCAGCACACGGGCGATGTCCTCGTGGCGGGTCACGGCCCAGAAGCCGCCCATCTCGTTGGCCCAGGCAACCGGGCAGCGGCCGCGCAATTCGGCGAAAAGGGCGTGCGGGCTGTCGAAATCCTCGACCTCGGGCACGATGAAATCTGCGGGATGGGTCATGCGAAGCGCAGCTCCAGATGGGTGACACCGTGTTCGGTCCAGCGCGCCCAGCGGATGGTCTCGCCGCGCTGAAAAGGGGGCAGGTCGGCCAGCACGTCCAACGTGATGCGCGCCTGCAACTTTGCCACTGACTGGCCCAGACAGACATGCGGACCGATGCCGAAGGCCAGATGACGGTTCGGGCTGCGATCCTCGACAAAGCGCATCGGCTCGGGGAATACCGACGCATCGCGGTTGGCGCTGAGAAAGTTCAGCGCAACCGGGCAGCCCTGCGGGATGGTGACGCCCTGCATCCGCGTCTCGCGCGTCGCCACCCGCACCAGCGCCTGATTGGGCGAATAGCAGCGCAGCATTTCCTCGATCAGGGCGCGGCGGTCGACGGAACCCGCGCGCAGCCGCGCTTGCAGGTCGGGATCGCCCGCCAGATGCCAGGCCATCGAGCACAGGAAATTGCGCGGCACCACATGCCCGCCAATCAGCATCAGGCGCACCATGCCCGCGAGTTCCTCGAAGGAATAGGGCCCGCCTTCGGGGTCAAAGGCCATGAGACCGCTGACGATATCGGTCTCGGGGTCTCGCGGGGAGGCCTGACGGTCCTGAACCAGCGCCACCGCAAAGCCGTCGATGGCGCGGCTGATCTCGCCCGCGCGGGGCATGTCGCCTCCCTGCACGGCGGCGACATAATCATGGCCCAGCCGACCCAGTTCCTCGGCCTCGGCCAGATCCATTCCGGCGAGGATGCACAGGCTGCCGACGGTGAACGGGGCGGCAAAGCCCTCGCCGAATTCGGGCAGAGCGGCGGCGCGCAATCCCTCGGCCAGGCGGGCGGCAAGGGCGCGCATCGGCGCCTCGATCGCGCGGATGCGGTTTTCCTTGAAGAATCGGTTCAGCCCCTTGCGATAGCGGTCGCTTTCGGGGGGGTCCTTTTGCAGGGGCAGCCGCGGCAACCCCTTGCGCGGCGAGGCGGGGATCACTGTCTGCACCGTGGCGGTGAAGGTCTGCCAGTCCTTCGAGGCCGTCACCACGTCGTCATAGGTGGTCAGCGTATAGAACCCGCCCCAGTTCTGCGACCCCGCCACCGGGCAGCTTTCGCGCAGCCGAGCCAGCTCGCCCTGAAGATCGGTCAATGCCGCAGGCCCGACCGGGTCCCAATCCTGCGGGATCATTGATTGAACACCAGGTTCGGCAGCCATAGCGAGACCTCGGGGACATAGGTGACAAGGATCAGGAACCCGACCATCGCCACGACAAAGGGGATGACGCCGCGGATCGCCTCGGAAAGCGGCGCCTTGGCTATCGAGGACAGCACGAAGAGATTGAGCCCTATCGGGGGTGTCAGGAAGGCGATCTCCATGTTGACGATCAGCACGATGCCGAAATGGATCGGGTCGATCCCCATCGCGGGCAACAGCGGCAGCACGATCGGGGTCACGATCAGCAGCACCGCCACGGCATCGAGGAACATCCCCAGGATCAGCATGGCGAGGTTGATGGCCAGCAGGAATTGCCAGGGCTCCAGCCCCACGCCGGTCGCCCAGCGCACCAGCCGCGTGGGCACGCCCGAACCGGTGATCCAATGGGCGAAAAGCAGGGCGAACATCACGATGAAGGTCACGGCGCTTGCCGCCTTCATGGCCTCGGCGGTCATGCCGAAGATGTCGCGCCAGCCGACCTCGCGGTAGACCAGAACGGCGATCAGCACCGACGAGATGGCCGCGACCCCGGCGGATTCGGTCACCGTCGCATAGCCCGAATAGATGCCGACAAAGACCGAGATCGGGATGAAGAGCGCAGGCAGCGCGCGCAGGTTGCGGCGCAGGAACTCGGGCCCGGACACCCGCGTGCCGCTGGCATAATTGTGCTTGCGCGACAGGATCATCACCACGCCGGCAAGGATCATCGCCTGGATCAGCCCCGGGATCACCCCGGCCAGAAACAGCCTTGGCACCGATTGTTCGGCGATCAGGCCGTAAAGGATCATGCCGAGCGAGGGCGGGATCAGGATGCCCAACGTGCCCGAGGCGCCGACCGTTCCCAGCGCAAAGGGCCTGTGATAGCCGCGCGCCACCATGGCCGGGATCAGGAAGGTGCCCATCGCCATGGCGGTGACCACCGACGACCCGGAAATCGCCGCGAACATCGTCGTGGCCAGCACGCAGACCAACCCCAGCCCGCCGCGGAAATGGCCGACCCAGGCCTCGGCCGCATCGATGAT
This sequence comes from uncultured Paracoccaceae bacterium, assembly GCA_937927885.1. GTDB lineage: Bacteria > Pseudomonadota > Alphaproteobacteria > Rhodobacterales > Rhodobacteraceae > Pararhodobacter. The sequence continues at coordinate 8,370 of CALEZJ010000206.1, forward strand.
GATGCGTGCGATGCCGCCCCTCTGCATGAAGGTCGCGGCCATGACGAAGAATGGCACGGCCAGGAAGGTGGTCGAGTTGATCCCGGAGACCGAGGTCATCGCCGCATCCATCAGCGGGCGCCCCTCGAAGGCGAGCATGGTCAGCGCGGCCACGCCGAGCGCGACGAAGATCGGCGCGCCCAGTGCCATCAGCACCAGCATCCCGCCAAGGCCCAGGAGAGCGTCCATCAATGTCCCTTTCCGCTGGTGCCAAGGCCGCGACCCGCAAGGGCCAGCGCCAGCATCTTCAGCACCATCAGTCCCATGCCGATCGGCAGGGCGAGAAACAGCGACCACGATTGCGGGGTGCGCAGCGAACTGCCCGACCGGTCATCCAGCATCTGCGAGAACAGGTAGGCCTCCCAGCCGAACCAGGCCATGGTCGCGCAAAAGAACAGGGTCAGCAGGCCGACACCGGTGGCAAGCATCCGGCGCTTTCGCGGCGAAAGGCCACCCAGCAGGATTTCGGTATTGATATGGCGCCCTTCGGCGGCCAGCACGCTGCCGGCCAGCACCGAGGCCCAGACGATGAAATAAAGCGCTACCTCATCGGCCCAGTCGATGGAGTTGCGCGGGCTGACATGGCGCAGCACCGCACCGCCCAGAAAGGTGCCCAGCGCGCAGAGCACGAGAACGCCGATCACGGCAGTCTCGATCCGCGACCAGATCGCGAGGAGTCGGTCGAGCATGGCTGTCTCTCGCTGTCTCGAAATGGGCGGGGGGCCAGGACGGCCCCCCGTCAGACCGGTTTATTGCGCTGCCAGCGCCGCTGCCACGCGCGCGACATAGTCGGCATCCATCCCCGAATCCGCAACGATCTGGGCCTGCAGTTCCAGCATCTGCGCGCGCATCTCGGCGACGGCCTCGGGCGAGGGGTCGGCATAGGTGATGCCATTGGCCTCGTTCAGCGCCCGTGCCCCGGCCAGTTCCTCGGCGGCATAGTCGCGCGCCCAGCCGACCACTTGCGCCCATGATCCCAGAACGGCGGCGCGCTGGGCCTCGGTCATGCGCGACAGCGACGCGGCGGACACCAGCGGAATATAGACCCCCCACCCCGCATTGTCGTTGAAGGCGTGGCGGATGCCCGCCTCCCACAGCCGACCGCCCGAAATGGTCAGGTCCGTGACCGAACCCAGCCCCGCGATCTGCCCCTGCGTCAGTTGCAGCACGATTTCCGTGCGCGGCGTGGCGACGCCGTTGATGCCCATGGCCGACATGATCTGCACCACCACCGGGCTGGGCGGCGTGGCCAGCGTGCGGCCCTGCAGGTCGGCGTAGCTGGCTGCGGGTTGGGTGGTAAACGCGGTCTGGTTCGGTGCGAACTCGAAATGGCCGCCCTCGGGGATCACGATGCCGCGGCGTTCGACCATGGACCACAATTCGGTCCCCAGCGGGCCGTCCAGAATGGCGCGGATCGTGTCGCGGTCGGCGCCGAAGAACATTGGCAGGGTGATGACCGACAGGTTCGGTTCCAGCCGGCTGATGGTGGGCGAGGCCTGGATCGACAGGTCCAGAGCCCCCGAGGCCAGCGCCCGCACCGCGTCGGCGCTGTTGTAAAGCTGCCCGGCCGGGAAGACCTCGACGGTGATTTCACCGCCCGAAGCCGCGCTTATCGCCTCGGCCCAGCGCTCGGCCGCCTGGTTGCGCACATGGCCGGGCGGGGTTTCCACCGACAGGCGCAGTTCCAGCGCCTCGGCGCCGGTCGTCATCATCAGCGCGCCGGCCAGCGCCAGACTCAGGGTCGTTCTCATCATCGCGTCTCCTCCTCCCAAGGGGTTGCGTGTGGATCTTCGGGGCGCAGTGCCGGGGCAGGGCGGTCAGTGCCCGGCCCCCCCTGCGCGAAACGGTACCCGGCGTTCAGGATGCGCGCGCCATCTTGCAGCGTCAGCACCAGATCGCGCGTCGCCAGATGCGGCATCGCCAGCGCCTCGGCAGCAGACTGAACCCGGGCGGCGGGCACGCCCACGGCGCGAAACGCGGCCTCCCAGACGGCGGCGGCGCGGGTCTTGAGCACCTCGGCCATGCGCGCGGCCAGCGCATCGGCATGCACCGCGCGCGCGGCGCGGGTGGCAAAACGGGGGTCGTCCAGAGCGTCGGACAATCCCAGCACCGACAGCGTGGCCGCGACCTTGGCATCCTCGACCGCGCCCAGCGTGATGGCTCCGTCAAGGCAGGCGAAGGTGTCCGAGGTCGGCGCCCGCGAAAACCCCCGGCTGCCGGTGCGCGCCGGGGCCTCGCCGGTCATCAACAGCGGATTGACCACCGACAGCATCATCACCAGCGCCGCGTCCAGCATGGCGACGTCGATCTGTTGCCCTTCGACCAGCCCGCGCTCGCGCTGCAACAGCGCGGTCTGGATGGCAAAGGCTGCCAGAAGCCCGGTGAACGTGTCGACCAGCGGGAACCCCACGCGCAACGGCGGATCGCCGGGCAGGCCCGAGACCAGCATCATGCCCGACAGGCTTTGCACGATCTGGTCCATCGCCGCGACATCCGCCAGGGGGCCCGACTGGCCAAAGCCGGAAATCGCGCACCAGATCAGGCGGGGGTATTTGGGCCGCATCGCTGCCGCTCCCAGCCCCAGCCGGTCCATCACCCCGGGGCGGAAATTCTCGACCACCACATCGGCCCCGGCGATGATCGCCTCGGCCCGCGCACGCCCTTCCGGTGTCTTCAGGTTCAGCGAGATTGATGTCTTGCCCGCGTTGATCCCCTGAAACGCCGGAGCCATGCCGCGCTCTTCGGCGTGCTGGGTGTAGTTGCGCAAGGGATCGCCCGTCGGGGGTTCGATCTTGACCACTTCGGCCCCGTTGAGCGCCAGGAAATGCGACGCCAGCGGTCCCGCGACCACATGGCTGAAATCCGCAACCCGGATGCCCTTCAGTGCCCGCACGATTCCCCCCCGGCGCATATGGTTCACAGGATGAACCATTACATGCATCTGTCAACGACCTTTTTGCACCCGGTCGATCCCGGCCTGCACGGCAGCGCGGGCCGAGGCGCCATCCCAGGCGCGGGCGTCCACCATATCGGCGTCCACCATCACGCAGGCGACTCCGGCCTGTTCCAGCGCATGGGCAATGAAACGCGTGCCATAGCCCGAAGGGCGGTCGGTTTTCGGCACGATGATCACCGCAAGGTCGATGCGGTGGCGCCTTGCCTCCTTGACATGCCAGGCCCCGGCCCAGGGCGGCTGGTGGAGGTGCTCGTTCAGGTCGATCACCCGCGCGGCGAGGGCGCGCATCGGGTCGCCGTGGTCGGCACGCAGATACCCGTCGGCGGCAAAGGGCAGATACATCGACCAGGCAAAGACCGCGCCCTGATCCTCGAAGGCGGAATAGAACCCGGTGTCGAACCACAGCCCCGCACCGATCCACATCATGCGGATGCGCTCGTCGGGGACCACGGCCACGCCATCGCGCACCCGAGCCGCCACCTCGTCACGAAAGGCGCGGGCATGGGCCAGTGCCCAGTCGCTGCCGCGGTGCCACTGCGGGATCATCACGTTGGGGATCATGTCGGCGATGCGCAGCGGCAGGCGTGGCGCCTCCGCGATGATCCGGGCCGCCTCGTCGAACAGGCGCTCTTGCGCGTCGATCCGCGCCATCAGCCTTTCCAGCGCCCCCTCGGGCGTGCGCCGCCCCGCCACCCGTTCGGCCAGTGTGGTCAGGTCGGCGATTTCCGACACCATCAGGTCCAGCCGGTCAGGGCCTGCCTCGCGCTCCCAGTCGTGGCGCAAGGGGGTCCACCAGTCCGGCGCGGGCGCGGGGTGGCCGGGGGCGGACAGGATGGCCAGCGGGGCCCCCGTCAGCCGCGCCCATTCGGCAAAGATCAGCGGGTGGTCATCAGCCGAGGCGCGCGCGACCAGAAGCCCGGGCGGCGGCAACCCGCCCCAGGGCTGGACCTCTGGCCGACCGTCGAGGGCGGCGAACAGCGGCAAGGCGCTGTATTTCGCCAGCCTGGCATGGAACC
>CALEZJ010000207.1 GCA_937927885.1 uncultured Paracoccaceae bacterium
ATATATGGCCGTCGTCGACTGGCAGCGATCCGCGCCTTGGGCACTCCGGTCAAGGCGTTGATCCGGTCCCTTTCCGATCAGGAAGCCGTCCTCGCGCAGGGGCAAGAGAACAACCTGCGCAAGGACCCTTCGTTCATCGAAAAGGCGCTGTTTGCCGGCGAACTCGAGGAGGCGGGATATGAAGCGAGGGTCGTCCAGGAGGCGCTGAACGTGAATCGCAGCCACACGTCGCACATGCGCAAAGTGCGCGAGGCCTTTCCCCGCGACGTCATCGAACGCATAGGCGCGGCACCCTCGATTGGCTGGAAGCGCTGGTACGACCTTGCCGCCCGCGTACTGGACCATAAGGTTGATCCACGAAGCGTGCACCCTGCCCCATTCCCTGCCGAGATGAACTCGGACCAGCGGTTTGAAACCTGGGCAAAGGCCCTGCAAACACCAGCCAGGATCCCAACGCCGACCAATGCCCGAATGGTCACGGCGCCTGACGGAACACCTCTTGGTGCCGTGACGCTGGGAAAGGGCACGATCACATTCCAACCTTCACCGAACCACGCTGCTTTCGCGGCCTGGCTGGCTCGATCTCCGACCGATGCGATTGTCCGGCTCTATGAAGGCTTCATTTCCCAAACCAAGGGCGACGATTCAACCGCAACGCCAGCAAAGCCATGAAGGGGCTCAAATGCCTGGGCATGGCATCCCTTGTGTCTGCGCGATAGCCGGAGAACCCCGGAAACCAGCGAGGCGTTTTCGAGCTCCCCATGCTTCGGGGATCGGCGATTACGGCTACAAATGGTTCGCGATGATATCTCGCGCCCTGAAGCGCCGGTCCGAGGCCTTTTCACTCTAGGCAGCGCGCCAGTTTGAACGCGTGTATACCGGGGTAACGCCCCACAACGTCACACGCCTGTTTACCCCGATATACATCTCAACGAGTCAGCTCTCCTGCATGGAAAGCGGCTAGCGCAGCCACCCGAACCCTGTCGACGCGCCGAAGTGAAAAGCGCGACTCCTTACTTTGGTTCCTGCGAACTCGCTCGGGCGCCGCCACTTCACCGTGGCGGACGACAAAGTCCTCGACCATTTCGGTGGGCACCCAGCCCCAGGGGACAGCGAGACGGCCGCGATCCCTTCGTGCCCGTGGAATGCGCGATGGCTTTGGTCAGTTTGATCAGTGCAGCTTTGGAGGCATCAAAGGCCAACATGATCGTGGAATAAGCCCTTTGTCCGTCAAGGCTGGCCATACTGACGATCCATCCGCCACCGCGTCGATGGAAATGCCCGATGGCGCATTTGCACAGTTCGACCGCCGAGAGGAACTTGACCGGCATTACACGCGCCCAAATCGCCTGTGAGTCCGGGCTCTGTCCTTCTTCATCACCCTCCCCATGTATCCGAAAGGGTAAAGCCCTGCGGAAAAGGGTCTGATGGATCAAGCCCGATCTGGTTGATGCCATAGATCCAGCACTGGCCGCTAGCCCGGTTTTGCGTCGCAACGAAGGGACCGACTCGGGCTTCGCGAACAAACTCGGTGATGAACTCACCGCCTATGATGGACCGTGACACCATTACGTCACCGGGCCGCACCAGCCCTCGGGCGTGCTCGGCCGCCATGTTCGAATTCGACCCTGTCCCGCAAGGCGAGCGATCGACCCGACCCGGACGCAAGGTGGTGCAGGTGCGCAATACGCCATCCACATCGCGGCTGCGAAACATCACATAGGCAAGACCGTTCAGCGCTGGGGTTGTCGGATGCGGCGCGGGTTCCAGAGCGGCGATGCGGGCGCGCAGATCGACACCAGTCATTGCCAGTTGGCGGGCGTTCTGAGGCGCAATGGCCAGCCCGATCTGATCGACGTCGACCAGCGCATAAAACACCCCGCCAAAGCACAGGTCATAGCGCACGGCGCCCCATTCGGCGGTGTCGATAACCGCATCCTTCCGGGCGACGAAGGCAGGCGGCATGTCGAGCGTGACCCGCACCACCTTGCCGCCCTGACAGGTGGCCGTTGCCCGCACCAGCCCGGCGGCAGTGTCGAAGGTGACCACGCTTTCAGGTTCGATCATCTGGATCATCCCGGTTTCCAGTAGGGCGGTGGTCGCGCACATTGCGTTCGAGCCCGACATCGCGTGTGCCTGATCGGGTTGCAGGATGATCAAGCCAACATCCGCCTCCGGGTCGCAGGGCGGAGTCAGGAGGCAGAACGACCCAGCAGGGCCGGAACGGGGTTCGGAGCACAGCCAGCGGCGCAGGCTGTCGTCAACTCTGTTCAGATGCGCCAGCCTGTCGGCCATCGTGGCGCCGGGAATGCCCAGCACGCCTCCGATGATGACGCGGCCAATCTCGCCCGCGCTATGCACGTCGATTGTCTGGATCGTTCGGGACCAGCGCATGGGAACCTCGCGTTCAGAACCTGTCGATTCGATAGGGGCGCAGGTCCAGAGAAGGCTGCGCGCCGGTGATCAGTTCGCCCATCAGCCGCGCGGTCGTGGCCGCATAGGTCAGGCCCAGATGGCCGTGGCCTGTGGCATAATAGACGCCGCGTGTTCTCGCACTGGCCGACAGGATCGGAACCGTATCGGGCAGGGCAGGGCGATGACCCATCCACTCGCTGATGTCCCGCGCCTGAAGGTTCGGCAACGCCTCGCACGCGCGTCGTACAGTGACCTTTGCCCGCCGGTAGTCAGGCGCGGCGGTCAGTCCGGCCATTTCGACCGTACCACCCACCCGGATGCCGCCCGCCGTCGGCGTGACCATGAAAGCGCGGGCGGGCCAGATGATCGAATGGCGCATCGTCAGCCCCGGATCCATGATCTGGGTGTGATAGCCGCGCTCACTTTCCAGCGGGATCGGTTCACCAAGGCTGCGGGCGAGCGTGGCAGAATAGGCGCCGACGCTGATGACCACCTCGTCGGCACTCAGATGGCGACCATCCTTCATCACCACCCCGCGGATGGCGTCGCTGCGGGTAAAGCCGACAACCTCACCCTGTTCGATCCGCCCGCCCGACGCTGTGACCCGGTCCGCCAGTGAAAGCACCAGCCGATAGGGGTCTTTCACCGAACGATCCTGCGGGAACAGCACGGCGAGGCCGATCTTGTCACTCAACTCCGGCTCCAGCGCCTTGATCGCCTGGCGACCCAGCACCTCATGTGGAAAACCGAACCTCTCGAGGATCTCGATATGCTCGCGGTCGGCGTTGAACTCCGCCTCGTCGGTATAAAGCGACAGGCAGCCCGCATCGCTGATCTGCCCCTCCAGTCCGATCTGGCGCAGCAACGCCATGGTGTCATCCAACGCGCGCGCACTCAGCGCCGCGCCCTGCGCCTCCAGTTCACGCAGTTTCGCCGGGCGCGAGGCCGCGATGAAGCGCGAGAACCACGGTACAAGTCGGGGCATGTAGGATGGGCGCACCCGCACCGGGCCTTCAGGGTCCAGCATCCAGCGGGGAATCTGCCGCCAGATCGAGGGGCGCGAGGTCGGCATGAATTCGGTCACGGCGATCGAGGCCATGTTGCCGAACGAGGCGCCTTTGCCCGGCGCATCGCGGTCGATCAACACCACGCACCGGCCGCGCCGTTGCAGGTCGTGCGCGATGGCGGTGCCGATGATCCCCGCGCCGATAACCAGTGTCGTCATCTCAGGCCCAGTTCAGGACGGGTGCCATGGCGGCGGCAAACTCAGCCTTTTCAGCGTCGCTCAATTCGCCAGAGGGCAGGCGGCATTGTCCAACCGGCGTACCCTGCAAGGCACAACCGTATTTCAGCCTTGCAACATAGCGGCCCGCCTCCAACACAGTCATCGCAGGCCAGATCGCCCGCATGATGTCACGGGCGCGGGCATGGTCACCAGCGCGGAACGCCGCATCCATCTCGCAGCAGGGTTTGGCCATGCAGTTTGCTGGGCCGCAAATCCAGCTGTCGGCGCCCCATTGCATGAAATCCCAGGCAACATCATCCGACCCTGAGACCAATTGGATTCGTCCCGCATAGCGGCTGGAGATCCCGATGGCACGCTGCACGACGCCCGACGACTCCTTGGTGGCGATGATGCGCGGATTGTCGGCCAGCGCGTCCAGTGCCTCGTAACCGATCTCGACCCCGTCCTTGCCCGGATAGGAATAAAGCACCACGTCCATGTCGGTGGCTTGGGTCACCGCGTTGAAATGGTCGATGATCTCGGCCTGCGTCGGCTTGGTGTAGAACGGAACCGCCAACAGAACCGCGTCATAGCCCATCGCCTTGGCGCGCAGGGTGTTGACTATCACTCCTGCCGTGTGGGGCGCGTTGGTACCCGCGATCAGAGTCTCGCCGGGGCGGGCGTTGTCCTTGACGAACTGCAGGACCTGTTCGCGCTCGCTGTCGGTCATCAGGTTGTATTCCCCCGACGATCCGCAGGGCACCCAACCCGAGACCCCGGCCGTGCGCAATTTCCCCATGTGGGCGC
>CALEZJ010000208.1 GCA_937927885.1 uncultured Paracoccaceae bacterium
CGGCGTTTTGCCATGGGCCCGGTCTGGCGCAACGAAAAGCCGGGGCCGGGGCGGTTTCGCCAATTTTATCAATGCGATGCGGATACGGTCGGGGCGTCGTCGGTGGCGGCGGATGCCGAGATCTGCGCCATGCTGGCCGATGTGTTCGAGGAGTTGGGGCTGGGCGGCGATTACGTCGTCAAGATCAACAACCGCAAGGTGCTGAACGGCGTGCTGGAGGCCGCGGGGGTGCTGGACCCGTCCGACCCGTCGAAGTTCGAGACCGAGCGGGGAATCGTGCTGCCGGCGATCGACAAGCTGGACCGGCTGGGGCCTGAGGGGGTGCGGGCGCTCTTGGGCGAGGGGCGGCGGGACGAGAGCGGGGATTTCACGAAGGGCGCGGGGCTTTCGGCCGAACAGGCCGAGGTGGTGATGGGGTTTGTCGGGGCGAACACGGAAATCGAGAAGATAATTGTTGACCTTCGGCATCGTGAAACTGCGGGCGGCGATAGTTCAATTTTTGCGCGGACCGACTTGTCTGCCGAAACGCAGCAATTCTTGGCCACAGCCAGAGCCTCACAACGCAATTTCCGCACGCTCAACTATCTTTCCGAACTGGTTCGAGAATCCGATACAGGAAAAGAAGGCGTTTCTGAACTTCAGCAAATCGCCTCCTTGCTGAACGCCCAAGGCTACGGCCCCGACCGCATCGTCATCGACCCTTCGGTCGTGCGTGGTCTTGGCTATTACACCGGCCCGGTGTTCGAGGCCGAATTGACCTTCCAGATCACCGACGAAAAGGGCCGCCCGCGCAACTTCGGCTCGGTCGCCGGGGGCGGGCGCTATGACGATCTGGTGAAACGCTTCACCGGCCAGTCGGTGCCCGCAACCGGCGTCAGCATCGGCGTGGACCGCCTGCTGGCCGCGCTCACGGCCAAGGGGCGGGTACAGGGCAATGCGACGGGTCCGGTCGTCGTCACCGTCATGGACCGCGCCCGGATGGCGGAGTATCAGGCGATGGTAGGCGAGCTCCGCCGCGCCGGTATCCGCGCCGAGGTCTATCTGGGCAACCCAAAGAACTTTGGCAACCAGTTGAAATACGCCGACAAACGGCAGTCGCCGGTGGCGGTCATCCAGGGCTCGGACGAGGCCGCGCGCAATGTGGTGATCCTGAAGGACCTGATCCTCGGCGCGCAGATCGCCCGGAACGCCACGCTGGAGGAATGGAAGGGCCGCCCCGCGCAGGTCGAGGTGCCGCGTGCGAAACTGGTGCAGGCGGTACGGGACATGCTGGGATGATCGCCTCCGCGTCGATCAAGGCCGCGGCCCGTGCCGAGGGCCAGCGACTGTTCGCGGCCTTTCAGGCCCTGGGTGCGCGCCCGGTCGAGGCCGATGTGCTGCAACCGGCGGGCACGCTTCTGGACCTTTACGGCGAGGATATCCGCGCGCGCGCCTATGTCACCCATGATGCCGCCCTGGGCGAGATGATGCTGCGCCCCGATTTCACCGTGCCGGTGGTGCAGGCGCATATGGCGGGCGGGGCGGACCCGGCGCGCTATTGCTATCTGGGCGAGGTGTTTCGCCAGCAAAACGGCGGCCCGACCGGCGCCCGCGCGCGCGAATACCTGCAAGTGGGCTACGAGGTGTTCGACCGTGACCAGCCGCTGCGCGCCGATGCCGAGGTCTTTGCCCTGTTCTCGCGCCTCCTGGCGGGCCGGGGCCTGCGCGGGGCGACCGGGGATTTCGCGCTGTTGATCGCCGCCGTCCGCGGCCTTCCCACCAGCGAGACGCGCAAATCCGCCCTGCTGCGCCACCTGTGGCGCCCGGCCCGGTTTCGTGCCTTGCTCGAACGCTTTGCCGGGCGCGCGCCCCTGCCGGCGGGCCGGGCCGAACTGCTTGCGCGGCTCGCCTCGGGCGATCCGGTTGCCAGTGCCGCGCCGCAGATCGGCCTGCGCTCGCGCGTCGAGATCGAACAGCGCCTGGCCAGGCTGGCCGAGGATGCGGCGACACCGCCGATCCCCGCCGCCCTGGTCGATGCGCTGGAAAGCCTGATGGCCATGACCGACAAGGCGCCGACCGCGCTGACCCGCATGCGCGCGCTGGCCGGACAGATGCCGTGGATCGACCCGGTTCTGGACCGGTTCGAACAGCGTCTGGCCGTGTTGGCGGCGCACGGGGTGGATACGGCTGCGCTCGATTTCGAGGCCGCCTTTGGCCGCACCACTCTGGAATATTACGACGGCTTCGTGTTCGGCTTTTATGCCGAAGGGCGCGATCTGCCGCCGGTGGCCAGCGGTGGGCGCTATGATGCGCTGACGGCGGTGCTGGGGCAGGGCGGGTCGATCCCGGCGGTGGGCGGCGTGATCCGCCCCGGCCTTCTGGTCGCGCTGGAGGGGCAGGCATGAGTCTGAAGATCGGGGTGCCCTCGAAAGGGCGGCTGATGGAAAAGACCTTTGAATGGTTCGCCGCGCGCGGCATCACCATGCGCCGCACCGGTGCCGAACGGGAATATTCCGGTGCGGTCGAGGGGGTGGATGGCGTGTCGCTGGTGCTGCTGTCCGCGTCGGAAATCCCGCGCGAACTGGCCGCGGGGCGCATCCATCTGGGCGTCACCGGCACCGATCTGGTGCGCGAAACGCTGCCCGATTGGCGCGCCGTGGTGCAGGAACTGGCGCCGATGGGCTTTGGCCACGCCGATCTGATCCTCGCCGTGCCGGACTGCTGGGTGGATGTGGAAACGCTCGACGATCTCGACGCCGTCGCGGCGGCGTTTCGCGCCGAACACGGGTTCCGTCTGCGGATCGCCACCAAATATCACCGGCTGGTGCGCGACTATCTGCGCGCGCATGGGGTGGCGGATTACCAACTGGTCGACAGTCAGGGTGCCACCGAGGGCACGGTGCGCAACCTGACCGCCGAGGCGGTGGCCGACATCACCTCGACCGGCGAGACCCTGCGCGCCAACCATCTGAAAATCCTTGACGCAGAGCCGATCCTGCGCAGCCAGGCAACGCTCTTTGCCGCGCGCGGCGCCCCGGATGTGCCGGGGCTCGCTGCGCTGACCGCACGGCTCGTCGCATGATCGAGGGGATCGACCATGTCCAGGCCGTCGTCTGGTCCTTTGATGGCGTTCTGAACCGCCTCGCACGACCCGATGCGTCCGGCCTGCTCCCCTGGCAGCGCGCTCTGGCTGAC
>CALEZJ010000209.1 GCA_937927885.1 uncultured Paracoccaceae bacterium
GCCCAGACTCGCCTCGGTCAGCGGACACAGGCCCGCAATGGCGCCGGTAGGGGCCAGCGACAGGGTTTCGGCCGGCGTCATCTGCGTCAGGTGGATCAGGCACCAGCGGTCGGACAGCGGCAGGTTCGCCAGCACCCAGTCCACCGGGCGAGCGCCCAGATGGGTGCGCACCTCGTCCACCTCGGCCAGGGTTTCGGCCAGATGCATGTGGATCGGCGCATCGGGGCGCAGCGCGGCAAGGGGGGCCAGATCGGCGGGTGCCACGGCACGCAGGGAATGGGGTGCGACGCCCAGAACGGCATCGGCGGGAAGGGCGCGCAGGGAGTCGGCGGCACCGTCGACGAGTTGCGCGAACCTGTCGGGGTCGTTGCCGAAGCGCACCTGTCCCGGTCCCAGCGCGCGGCCGTCGAGCCCGCCGAACTGATAGGCCACCGGCAGCAGGGTCAGGCCGATGCCGCTTTGGTCTGCCGCCGCGACGATGCGGGCCGACATTTCGGCGAGGGTGTCATAGGGCGCGCCGCCGGGCTGGTGGTGCAGGTAATGGAACTCGACCGAGGCGCCAAAGCCGGATTCCAGCATCTCCATCTGCACGAAGGCGGTGATCGCCTGCACCTGGTCGGGCGTGAGGCGGTCCAGAAAGCGGAACATCAACTGCCGCCAGGTCCAGAAACTGTCGCTGGGGTTGTCGCCGCGCTTTTCCGTCAGCCCGGCCATGGCGCGCTGAAAGGCGTGGCTGTGGCAATTCGCGGGCGCGGGCATCAGCGCGCCGACGCGCTGGCCTTGAGGTGGCTGGCCGGGCAGGGCGGCGACGATGCGCCCCTGATCCAGCGTCACCAGCACATCCTGCGCCCAGCCCTGCGGCAACAGCGCCTGCGCGGCCCAGATCCTTTGCATGGCGATTCCCTTGACAGATCATTATGTCCAGACATAATAGCACCAAGAACAGACTAAACAAGGCGGATGGCGATGATTCTGACCAATGCCCGGCTGGCGACGATGGACGGCCCGTTGATCGACCGGGGCGCCGTGGCGATCGAGGGCGGGCGCATCGTCTGGGTTGGTGCCGCCGAGGATTGCGCCCCGGGCGAGGCGCTCGATCTGGGCGGGCGGCTGGTGACGCCGGGGCTGGTGGATTGCCACACGCATCTGGTCTTTGCAGGCGACCGCGCGCGCGAATTTCAGATGCGGCTGGAGGGGGCGAGTTACGAGGAGGTGGCGCGCGCCGGGGGCGGGATTGTGTCCACCGTGCGGGCGACGCGGGCGGCGAGCGAGGAGGAGTTGCTGGCGCAGTCGCTGCCGCGCGTCGATGCGATGATCGCGCAGGGGGTGACGACGGTCGAGATCAAGTCGGGTTATGGGCTGGAGATCGAGACCGAGTTGCGCATGTTGCGGGTGGCGCGGCGGATTGCCGAGGTGCGGCCTGTGCGCGTGGTGACCAGCTACCTTGCCGCGCATGCCGTGCCGCCGGAATTCACCGGGCGGTCCGATGCCTATCTGGAGGAGGTGGTCCTGCCGGGGCTGGAGCGCGCGCAGGGGCTGGCCGATGCGGTGGATGCGTTCTGCGAGGGGATCGCCTTTTCCGCCGCGCAGGTCGAACGGCTGTTCACCGCTGCGCACGCGCTGGGCCTGCCGGTGAAACTGCATGCCGAGCAATTGTCGAACCTGCACGGGGCGGCGCTGGCGGCGCGTTTTGGCGCCCTGTCGGCGGATCATCTGGAGTATCTGGACGAGGCCGGGGCAGAGGCGATGGCCGCTGCCGGAAGTGTCGCGGTCATCCTGCCCGGCGCCTTTTATACCCTGCGCGAAACGAAACTGCCGCCCATCTCCCTGCTGCGCCAGCATGGCGTGGCGATGGCGGTTGCCACCGATTGCAACCCCGGCACCGCGCCGATGACCTCCTTGCCGCTGGCGATGAACATGGCCTGCACCCTGTTCCGCCTGACCCCGGACGAGGCGCTGGCCGGGGTCACAAGTCACGCCGCCAAGGCGCTGGGTCTGCGCGACTGCGGCCGGATCGCGCCCGGTCTGCGCGCCGATCTGGCCATCTGGGACGCCGCGCATCCCGCTGAACTCAGCTATCGCATCGGGGCGACACCCCTGCATTCCCGCATCTTTGGAGGCCGAATTGACGCCTGAAACCCTGACCCCCGGCGATGTCACGCTGGCGCAACTGGAACGGATCTGGCGCGGCGGGGCGGCGGCGGTGCTGGCGCCCACTTCCCGCGCCGGGGTCGAGGCGGCGGCCTTGCGCGTGGCGGCTGCGGCGGCGGGGAGCGAGGCGGTTTACGGCGTCAACACCGGATTCGGCAAACTGGCCAGCATCAAGATCGCCAGCGCCGACACCGCAACCCTGCAACGCAATCTGATCCTGTCGCATTGCTGCGGCGTCGGCGAGGCGCTGGGCCTGGCCGAAACCCGGCTGATGATGGTGCTGAAGCTCATCTCGCTGGGTCGGGGGGCATCCGGCGTGCGCTGGGAGGTGGTGGCGCTGATCGAGGGGATGCTGGCGGCGGGCGTGACTCCGGTCGTGCCTGCGCAAGGGTCGGTCGGGGCCTCGGGCGATCTGGCGCCGCTGGCGCATATGACGGCGGTGATGATCGGGCACGGGATGGCCGAATTTGGCGGTCAGGTGATGCCGGGGGCCGAGGCGCTGGCGCGCGCGGGTCTGGCGCCGGTGGTGCTGGGTCCGAAAGAGGGGCTGGCGCTGATCAACGGCACGCAGTTTTCCACGGCGCTCGCGCTGGCCGGGCTGTTCGGGGCCTGGGCGGCGGCGCGCGCGTCGCTGGTGATTTCGGCGCTGTCCACGGATGCGATCATGGGATCGACTGCCCCGCTGCACCCGCAGATCCACACGCTGCGCGGTCATGCCGGGCAGATCGAGGCGGCGGCCGCGATGCGGGCGCTGCTGGAGGGTTCCGTGATCCGCGAAAGTCACCGCGAGGGGGATACCCGCGTGCAGGACCCCTATTGCATCCGCTGCCAGCCGCAGGTGACGGGCGCCGCGATGGACGTGCTGCGCATGGCGGCGCGGACCTTGGAAACCGAGGCGAACGCGGCGACCGACAACCCCCTGGTGCTGGAGGATGCCATTGTCTCGGGCGGGAATTTCCACGCCGAGCCGGTGGGCTTTGCCGCCGACATGATCGCGCTGGCGCTGGCCGAGATCGGCGCGATTGCCCAGCGACGCGTGGCGCTGATGGTGGACCCGACGCTGAGTTTTGACCTGCCGCCGTTCCTGACGCCCAATCCGGGACTGAACAGCGGGTTGATGATCGCCGAGGTGACGACGGCGGCCTTGATGAGTGAAAACAAGCATCTGGCCAATCCTTGCGTGACGGATTCCACCCCGACCAGCGCCAATCAGGAGGATCATGTCAGCATGGCCGCGCATGGCGCGCGCAGGTTGGGGCGGATGGTGGCGAATTTGCAGGTCATTCTGGGGGTCGAGGCAATGTGCGCCGCGCAGGGCGTCGAATTCCGCGCGCCGCTGGTGACGTCCGCGCCGCTGCGCCGCGTGCTGGCGCGGCTGCGCGCCGAAGTGCCGACGCTGGGCGAGGACCGCTATCTGGCGCCCGACCTTGCCGCCGCTGCGCGACTGGTGGCCGAGGGCGCGCTGTGTCAGGCGGCGGGCGTGGCGTTGCCCGAGGTCGCGCCATGACCCCGGTCGAGGTGCGCGAGGGCGACAGCCCGGTCATTCTGGGCCTGCCGCATACCGGCACCCATGTCCCGCCCGCCATCTGGGCGCGGCTGAATGCGACGGGGCGGGCGTTGGCCGACACGGATTGGCATGTCGAGCGGCTTTATGACGGCCTGTTGCCCGGTGCGACGCAGGTGCGCGCGACCTTCCACCGCTATGTGATCGACGCCAACCGCCCGCCGGATGGCGCCAGCCTCTATCCCGGGCAGAACACCACCAGCACCGTGCCGTTGAGCGACTTCGACGGGCGGGGGATCTGGGTGCAGCCGCCCGGCGCGGCGGAGGTGGCCGAGAGGGTCGCCGATTTTCACGCCCCCTATCACGCGGCCTTGGCGGAACAGGTGGCGCGGGTGCGGGCGCGGCATGGATTTGTGGTGCTCTACGATTGCCACTCGATCCGCTCGAACATCCCGTTCCTGTTCGACGGCGAATTGCCGGTGTTC
Organism: uncultured Paracoccaceae bacterium; assembly: GCA_937927885.1. GTDB lineage: Bacteria > Pseudomonadota > Alphaproteobacteria > Rhodobacterales > Rhodobacteraceae > Pararhodobacter. The sequence goes on from CALEZJ010000209.1 coordinate 4,141, forward strand.
AGCATCGGCACGCTGAATGGCACCACCTGCGCGTCCTGGGTGCAGGAGGTGGCCGAGCGTCATTGCCGCGCCTCGGGGCAGTCCATGGTGCTGAACCTGTCTCTTATACACATCTCCGAGCCCACGAGACAGGCAGAAATCTCG
>CALEZJ010000210.1 GCA_937927885.1 uncultured Paracoccaceae bacterium
GATCCTCCGACCAAACCGCCCGCATATCCCTTCATTACCCAAATTTTCAAAAAGCGCTCCGAACACAAAACGAAGTCGCCGCCAGTTCCCTAGCGTCTTCGTCCGCCGTGCATCCAGATTTTCTTCAGCGTTTCCGCCGCCGTCGCTGCTTCGTTCGCGTTTCCGCGTCACCGCCGCTTCGGTGAGGCGTTATCTAGGCCCAGTCGCCCGGCCCCGCAAGCGGAAAAATCGCTCGCTGACGAAAAATCTTCATCCGGGTGTCACACCGCCTTGTTTTGTTGGCCCCCTTGCGAGCGTCGACCTGACCTGCTCGCGCTGGGTCAAGAACGAAGTTTCCCCCACCCCCTGTTTCGCGCAACTTTCTGATCTGTCGCCCGGTGCTTGTCCGGATCCGCGCCCGAATCGGAACCCTACGCCCGCTTTTGCGGCGAATCGCGCACGGGTTTCCCCGACTCAGATGGTGCTGCGACAGGATTACGGCTGTGCAAAACCCCAAACATATGCATCTATAGGAATGTTATTGATGCCTGCGCCCATCCGAGGAGGAAATCATGCCGAGGCTATTCGCGACCCTGTTCACCCTGTCCATGGCGGCTCAGCCTGCCCTTGCGGACCAGTTCATCCTGACCCCCAGCGGTCAGTCCTTTGACGACACGACCTTCGCGCTGGAAAGCGCCATCGTCGGACGCGGTCTGGTCATCGACTATGTCAGCCATGTCGGGGACATGCTGGAGCGTACGCGCGCCGACATGGGCAGCGACGTCGTGCTGTTCAGCAATGCGCAGATCTTCCTGTTCTGCTCGGCCAACGTGTCGCGGCAGGCGATGGAGGCCGACTGGCAGAACATCGCCTTTTGCCCCTATGGGGTCAGCGTGATCGAGCGCCCGGGCGAACCGGTGGCCATTGGCTATCTGCATCGGGACGCGGACAGCATGGCGCCGGTGAATGCGCTCTTGCACGCCATCGTGGCCGAGGTTGCCGAATAATCAGCGCGACGGTGCGGGACCCGGCTTGGGCTGCAAGCTCCGGGCCGGGACCAGCCGCAGCGCCAGCAGGGCAAGGATGACTCCGAGATAGACAAAGGGCTCGGCCGGCCAGCCCTTGACCAGCCAGGCATAGTGCAGCGCGCCCAGAAGAGCCGCGGCATAGGTCAACCGGTGAAGCCGCCGCCACGCCTGCGCCCCCAGTCGGCGGATTGCGGCGTTGGTCGAGGTCGCCGCCAGAGGCACCATCAGCACAAAGGCCGCAAAGCCGATGGTGATATAGGGCCGCTTGACGATCTCGGCACCGATCCGCGAGAGACTTTGCAGATCGAGTATCGCCCACACCGCCAGATGGGCAACCACATAGCCAAAGGCAGTCAGGCCCAGTGCGCGGCGGTACTTCAACAGCGAGACACCCGACCACACCCGCAGCGGCGTCACCGCAA
>CALEZJ010000211.1 GCA_937927885.1 uncultured Paracoccaceae bacterium
CGAACAGCATCGCGACCTCGAAGAAAATCGCCGTGCCCAGACCCAGGCCCAGCAGGATCAACAGCGCGATGACGTTGATCACCATGGTGTCAAGGGCGAGGATGCGGTCGCTGACCTCGGGGCCCTTGACCACCCGCCAGAGGTTCATCAGCAGGCCAAAGGCGAAGCAGGCCGCGGTAAAGCCGATCGCATAGGCAATCATTCGAAGATCTCCTTCAGGCGGCGTTCGTAGCGCGACTTGATGTCGGCGCGCACCTGATCCGGATCGGGCGCGTGCAGGCAATGGACCAGCAGCGAATGGCCATCGTCCGACAGGTCGCTGGAGACGGTGCCCGGCGTCAGCGTGACCGTCGCGGCCAGGGCGGTGATCGCCTCGGGCGAGCGCAGGTCGAGCGGCACGCTGATCCAGGCGGGACGAAGGGCGCGGCTGGGCTTGAACAGCACGATCATCGCCACGTCGATATTGGCCTTGACGATGTCGTAGAGCACCAGAAACCCGTAGGCGAGCACCTTCAGCGGGCGCTTGACGCGCGGGATCCCGGGCCAGTAGGCGCGGGTCGCCAGCGGGATCAACACGGCCATGATCGCGGCAAAGACCAGCGAGTTGACCGAGACCGAATTGACCAGGAGGAGCCAGGTCGCCACCAGCACCAGCGACAGCAGCGGATGGGGCAGGATACGGCTTGCCATGTCAGGGTCCCTCCTCGGTCGGGGCGGGCTCGTCGCCCGGGTCGGATGTGGCCTCGTCGGCTTCTGCGGCCGCCTCTGCGACGGGGGCGGCCTGCGGGCCCAGAACCGCCTCGACATAGACCAGCGGGGTGAACAACTGGACGGCGGTGGCCTGCATGTAGCCCATCACCGGCCCGGCAAACAGCGTCAGCGCGACGATCAGCGCCAGCAGCGCCCCCAGCGCCGCCGAACCCAGGGCCGCGGGCGCCGGGCCTGCGGGCGCCTTTGGCGCGTCGGCGTCATGCGCGCGCCAGAACAGCACCGATCCCGCGCGCGCCAGTCCGACCACCGCCAGAAGCGAGGTTCCCAGCACCAGCGCCCAGCCCCAGACCCACCAGCCCTGCCCCCGGATCGCATCGAGGATCAAGAGCTTGCCGACAAAGCCCGACAGCGGCGGCATGCCGGCCAGCGCGATGGCCGAGGCAAAGAACAGCGCCGCCACCAGCCCGCCGCCGGGGATCGGGGCCTGCACGGTCAGGGCCGAATTGCCGCGCGCGCCGCGGACCTGATCGACGATCAGAAACAGCGCCGCCCCGGCCAGCGTCGAATGCACGAGGTAGTAGAGAGCGGCGGCAACCGAGGCCGGCGTGAAGGCCGCCACAGCCAGGAACAGCGTCCCCATCGACCCCACCGCGGCAAAGGCCGCCACCCGTGCCAGCGTTCCTCCGGCCAGCACCCCGATCATGCCGATGGCCAGCGTGACCATCGCCGCGGGCACCAGAACCGCGCCGATCATCCCGTCGATCATCGGGGCCGTATCCGGAAAGACCAGCGTATAGACCCTGAGCACCGAATAGGCGCCGACCTTCGTCATCACGGCAAACAGCGCCGCCACCGGCGCCGGGGCCAGCGCATAGGTGTTGGGCCGCCAGAAATGCACC
>CALEZJ010000212.1 GCA_937927885.1 uncultured Paracoccaceae bacterium
TGCCAAGGGCGCGCCCCGCCCCTACACCAGAACAACAAATCCGTGGGGCCCCCATGCTGGCAGGCAAGCGCATCCTTCTGATCCTCGGCGGCGGCATCGCGGCCTACAAGTCGCTCGAACTCATCCGCCTCCTGCGCGGAGCGGGCGCCTCGGTCAGCCCGGTCCTGACCCGTGCGGGGGCGGAATTCGTCACCCCCCTGTCGGTTGCCGCCCTGGCGGGCGAGGCGCTGCATCAGGACCTCTTCGACCTGACGGCCGAGGCCGAGATGGGCCATATCCAGTTGTCGCGCGCCGCCGATCTGGTGGTGGTCGCGCCCTGCACCGCAGACCTGATGGCCAAAATGGCGGCGGGTCAGGCCAACGACCTCGCCTCGACCCTGCTGATGGCCACCGACAAGCGCGTGCTGATCGCCCCGGCGATGAATGTGCGCATGTGGCTGCACCCGGCGACGCAGAGAAACCTCGCCACGCTGACCGCCGATGGCATCCTGAGCGTTGGTCCCGACGTCGGCGACATGGCCTGTGGCGAAACCGGGCCAGGTCGCATGGCCGAACCCCGGGCGATCCTCGCCGCCATCGAGGCAGCGCTGGCCGATGGCCCCCTCAAGGGCAGGCACATCCTCGTCACCTCGGGCCCCACGCACGAGCCCATCGACCCCGTGCGCTATATCGCCAACCGCTCGTCGGGCGCGCAGGGCACGGCACTGGCTGCGGCGCTGCGCGATCTCGGCGCGAACGTGACCTTCGTCACCGGCCCCGCCAGCGTGCCGCCCCCGCAGGGCGTGCGGATAATCCGGGTGGAAACCGCGCGTGAGATGCTGGAGGCTGTCAAGGGCGCCCTGCCCGCCGATGCCGCCATCTTTGCCGCCGCCGTGGCGGATTGGCGGGTGGCGAACGAGGCCAGCCAGAAGATGAAAAAGCAGGCGGGCACGCTGCCGACCCTGACCTTTGCCGAGAACCCCGATATTCTGGCCACCATCAGCCGCCACGCGCAGCGTCCGCCACTCGTGGTGGGATTTGCCGCCGAAACCGAAACCGTGGTCGCCCATGCCCAAGCCAAGCGCGCGCGCAAGGGTTGCGACTGGATCGTCGCCAACGATGTCTCGCCCGCCACCGGCATCATGGGCGGGGCTGAAAACGCCGTTCACCTGATCACCGAAACCGGCGTCGAGGATTGGCCCCGCCTGCCAAAGCCCGAGGTCGCCCGCCGCCTCGCCGCCCGCATCGCCGAGGCCCTGACATGAACGTCCTCATCAAACTGCTGCGCGAGCCCGGGTCGGACCAGACCCTCCCCCTGCCCGCCTATGAAACCCCGGGCAGCGCGGGGGCCGATCTGCGCGCCAACCTTGCCCCGGAGGACCGCGAGAGCGGCTTTATCCTGGACCCCGGCCACCGCGCGCTGATCCCGACCGGCCTGCGCATGGAAATCCCGCAGGGCTACGAGGTGCAGGTGCGGCCGCGCTCGGGGCTGGCGCTGAAGCACGGGATCACCCTGCCCAACACACCCGGGACCATCGACAGCGATTACCGCGGCCCGGTGGGCGTGCCGCTGATCAACCTGTCGTCGGAACCCTATACGATCCGCCACGGCGACCGCATCGCGCAGATGGTGATCGCGCCCGTGGTGCAGGCGCGGTTCGCGGCCGTCGAGGGTCTTGGCGACACCGCGCGCGGCGCGGGGGGATTCGGCTCGACGGGGCGGGGCTGAATGCTGGCGGTGCTGATCGTCGCCGGCGCGATGTTCACGGCGGCCACCCTGTTCAAGGTGCCGATGCGCCTGCGGTTGGCCCTTCTGGGCGTGATCTGGCTGGCGGCGCTGCTGGCCACCCTGGTCCTGCCCGCCGAGACGCCGCTGCGCCGCGCGTTCGGCGGTGACCCGCGCCCCTGGCTGGTTCTGGCTCTGGCGGTGCTGATCGTCTGGGCATACCGTGCCGGACTGTCGCGCCTGCGTCTGCGCGCGCAGACGCCGCCCCCCTCGGTCAATCCGGCGCCGCTGTTCTCGGAGGCCGAGCTGAACCGCTATGCCCGCCACATGATGCTGCGCGAAGTCGGCGGGCCGGGGCAGAAACGGCTGAAACAGGCGCGCGTGCTGGTGATCGGCGCCGGGGGGCTGGGATCGCCCGTGCTCCTTTACCTCGCCGCCGCCGGGGTTGGCACGATCGGCGTGATCGACGATGACGCGGTCGAGGGGTCAAACCTGCAACGCCAGATCATCCACACGGACGCCCGCATCGGCATGCCAAAGGTCTTTTCGGCCGAAGCACAGATCAAGGCGCTGAACCCGTTCGTTGCCGTGCGCCCCTATCACCGTCGCCTCACCGAGGCCGAAGCCGCGGCCCTGTTCGCCGACTATGACCTGATCCTCGACGGCACCGACAATTTCGACACCCGCTACCTTGCCAACCGAACCGCGGTTGCCGTGAAGAAACCGCTGATCGCCGCGGCCATCACGCAATGGGAAGGGCAGATCTCGCTTTATGATCCTGCGCGCGGCGGGCCTTGCTATGAATGCCTGTTCCCCGAACGCCCGGCGCCGGGACTGGTGCCCAGCTGCGCCGAGGCCGGGGTCATTGCCCCTCTACCCGGCGTCATGGGGTCGATGATGGCCCTGGAGGCAATCAAGCATCTGACCGGCGCAGGCGAGGGCCTGAGGGGAGCGATGCTGATCTACGACGGTCTCTATGCCGAAACCCGCCGTTTTGGCACCAGGGCAAGACCGGATTGTCCGTGTTGCGGCGGCGCGGGTTGACAGCAAGGGAAGGGTTTTCCACCCCCGCTCGGACCCTCCCCTGAAAATATCGCCAGAGGCGGGGCTGGCGCGACCGAGAGGGGGCTGAACGCCCCCTGTCTTTCCTTCGCAGGGTATCAGGCCCGCGCTTCGCGCAGCCAGGCGGCCAGCATCAGCCCCGAGCCCAAGAGCAGCCAGAGCCAGACCGGCAGGACCGGGGCCAGTCGCAGGTCCGTGGTGACATAGGCCCCGCGCGGCGTGACGCCCAGCCAGCCGCGGCCCCAGGCCTGCCGCCTGTCGTCCACCAGCCGCAATGTCGGCAGGCCCGCTGACAGAACGGCGACGCCGCCCCGTGTCGCCTGCAGCGTTTCGGCCAGGCCGGTCCCGTCCGCGACCACCCGCGCGTATTCGCGCGGAGTTGCCGTGCCCAGCACCGCCACCGTGTCGAGATCACCGGACCGCAACCGGTAGAGCCCCGGCTCGGCCCCCTGCCAGCGGGCGACGAAGCGTCCCGGCGCGCCGGGTTCGAGGGTCAGCACCTCGGTGCGGTCATCAGGCCCGGTGATGGTCACCGTATGCGGGCCATCCAGCAAGGACCGCCGGGTCACGGTCAAATCCAGGCCCTCGGCCACCGCGCCCAGCGCCTCTTCCTCGAGGTCGGGCTCGCGCATCAGCCAGTGGGCGAGGCGGCGCAAGAGCTCGGCCTGCGGCCCGCCGCCCTCGAAACCGCGATCCCACAGCCAGGCCTGATCCGACGCCAGCATGGCGATCCGCCCTTCGCCAGCGTGGTCGAGGATCAGGAGCGGCCGATCACCGACGCCTGTCATCAGCACGTCGCCCTGCCGTGGCAAAAGGTCGATCTGCCGCAGCCAGCGGCCCCAGCCGGGCAGGCCCGACCCGGGCGGGCCCGGCCAGTCGGCATCGAGCCCAGCGGTCACCGGATGGCGCTGGCCACCCGGGGACAGTTGCGGCGTATAGGGCTGTTCGAACACCCGGGCGCTGGGTTCGGCCGGCAGGACGCGGCCCAGCGGGGAATAGAAGATGCTCTCGGCGCTGGCCAGTTCGGTGCCACCGACCACCAGCAGCGCGCCGCCTTCCTCGACATAGCGGCGGATGTTCTCGAAATAGGAATTGGGCAGGATGCCGCGACGCCGGTAGCGGTCGAAGATGATCAGATCGAACTCGTCGATCTTCTCGACGAACAATTCGCGGGTCGGAAAGGCTATCAGCGACAATTCGTTCACCGGCACGCCGTCCTGGCGGTCTGGCGGACGCAGGATGGTGAAATGCACCAGATCGACCGAGGGATCGGATTTCAGCAGGTTGCGCCAGGTACGCTGGCCGGTGTGCGGCTCGCCCGAGACCAGAAGCACGCGCAGCCGGTCGCGGATGCCGTTGATCTCGACCACGGCGGCGTTGTTGCGGTCGGTCAGTTCACCCGGTTCGGGGTCCAGCACGAAGCGCAGCACGTTGCGTCCGCCGCGATCCAGCGTCAGGTCCAGGGTCAGGTCCTGTCCGATCGGCGCCATCGCATGGCGCAACTCGTCCCCGTTGAGCGCATAGCCCAGCCGCACGGGGCGCCCGCGCAGGGCCTCGGGTACGGCGCCCTCGTCCTCGATACGCAGGGTCAGGCTGAGGCTTTCGCCCAGAATGCCGAAGGTCGGCGCGTTGCGCACCAGAATGCGGCGGTCCCAGTCCCCAGGTGTGCCGGTCTGCACCAGATGCACCGGGGCGGGCGGCGGCACACCCGCGACGTCATGCGCCAGCCCGTCCGACACGAGGAACACCCCCGCCAGCCGGTCGCGCGGGATATCGGCCAGCGCCGCCGCCAGACCCGCATGCAGCGCCGACCCGCCGTTGTCGGGCGCATCCGTCACGGGGGCGGTGCGCGCCTCGATTCCCAGCCGCGAAAGTTCGGCCGACAGGGCCAGGACGGCGGCCTCGGTCTGTGCGGGGCGATCCGCCAGCCGGTTCGATCCGGTCTCGTCACGCAGGATCAGGGCGATGTCGCCCAGCGGGCGGCGATCTTCCGATTGCAGGCCGGGATTGGCCAGCGCGGTCAGGATCAGCGCCAGCCCGAGGGCGCGCAACCACCAACCCGCAAGGCCGCGCCACAAGGCCAGCGCCACCACCGCCAGCGACAGCCCCGCCAGCGCCCAGAGGAAAGGCCAATCGAGGAGCGGGGCAAAGGTCAGCACGGTTCCGTTCATTGCCCGAGCCTTTCCAGCAGGGCCGGCACATGCACCTGGTCCGATTTGTAATTGCCCGAAAGCACATGCATGATCAGGTTGATCCCAAATCGCAGCGCCAGTTCGCGCTGGCGCTCGCCAGTGGTGCCACGCCCGACCGGCAGCAGGGGCATGCCCTGCGCATCCACCGCCCAGGCTGCCGCCCAGTCATTGGCGCCCAGCACGACCGGGGTCACCCCGTCGTTGAGGTTGCGAAACGGCATGCCCTCGCCGCGTTCGGCATCGGGCGGCGCAGCCTCGACCCAGATCGTGCCGCCCTGCCAGCGCCCGGGAAAGTCGCTGAGCAGGTAGAAGGTGCGCGTCAGCACATGGTCGGCGGGCAGGGGTTCCAGCGGCGGAATGTCCAGCCCCGCCGCGATGCGCTGCAACTGGCGCCCGGCGCCGGTCAGCCCACCGGTCAGCCGCGCGGTCTCGGCGTCGCGCGTGTCGAACAGGATCATCCCGCCCGACCGCAGATAGCGGTTCAGCCGGGCGTTGGCGGCCTCGGAGGGGATCGGGCTGGAATCGGTCACCGGCCAGTAGAGGAAGGGAAACAGCGACAGGTCATCGGTTTCGATGTCGACCGCCATCGGCGAGGCAGGCTCGACCGACGAGCGCGCGAAGAGCGCGTTCGACAGCCCCCTGAGCCCGGCCAGAGCCACCTGATCGACCTGCGCATCGCCACTGGCCACCGCCGCCAGCACGACCGAACGCGTGGCCTCGAGGATGCGCGGGTCAAAGCCCTGCGCATCGGCCTGCGGCGCGGCCAGCACAAACAGCGCCAACCCCGCGGCCAGCAACCGCCCGCCCAAGGCCAGCGTGGCCAGCACATCGGCCATCAGCGCCACCGCGGCCAGCGCCAGAAGATAGCCGCCCAGCGGGGTTTCCGGCTGATCGCTGCCGGTCTGCACCGGCGTTCCGGCTGGCCACCGCGCCGGGGTCAGCGACGTCGTGGCACTGGTCGCATTCACCGCCAGCCGCATCGCGCTGCCGGCATAAAGCCCGGGCGGCAGGTCCGGCCCCGGGCCGCGTTGCCCGGCCAGGAGCGGCGCCAGATTTTCGCCCGCGACGGCGGCGCGGTCCCCCGCGCGCGTCAGTTCGCCGAAACCGTCCAGAACCTCCTCGGGTTGCCAGAGCGTGCCAGCCATCTCGCCCGCGTCGGGAATGCTGGTGCGGGTCGACACCGCGAGGCGTTCGAGCATGTCGACAAACAGCCCCGACAGCGGCAGGTTCGACCATTCCGCATTTGCCGTCACATGGAATAGCACCACCTGCCCCGCACCGCGTGCGGCGCGGGTAACCAGTGGCGTGCCGTCCTCCAGCGCCGCGATGGTGCGTTGCGCCAGATCCGGACCGGGCTGGGCCAGAACCTGCGCGCGGATGCCGACATCGGTCGGCACCTCTAGCCCGGCAAAGGGAGAGCTTTGGGCAAAGGGTGCCAGGCCTCGCGGATCGCCCCAACTCATCGCACCGCCGACCGTGCGCCCGCCCGCGCGCAGCCGCACCGGCAACAAGGGGTCCTCGGCCAGCGCGGCCAGGGTGGTGCCCAGCGCAGTGCTGGCCCCGGCCCCTGCCAGCCGCGGCCCGGCAAAGCGCAAGAGCAGACCGCCCCCCTCGACCCAGCGCAGCAGGGCAGCGGTTTCCGCCTCGGTCATGCCCGGCGCATCCGCCAGCACGATCACCGCCGGGCCACTGAGCAGGAGGTCGTCGAGGCTGGCGGATTCGACCAGATCGGCCGAAGGCGACAGAGCCTCGCGCAGGTAATGCAGCGGCGACAGCAGGGCGAGCGATTCCGTCCCCTCGCGCACGGTCAGCAGCGCGACCTTGCGGCGGCTGAGGCTGTCGTCGGTCAGGCTGACCGTGCCGGCACCGCGCTGGCCCTCGATCTCGAACCGGGTGATGCGGTTGCGCAATTCGGGTTGCAGGACCAACCGCGCAGTGGCGGCCGTCGCCTCGTCGGCAAAGGCGAGTGGCGCGCGGGCAAGGACACGCTCGATCCCGGCGGGGTCGCGGCCCAGCGCCAACAGGGTCAGGTCCAGCGCCGCCCCGCCAGTGCGCCGCGCGGTGACGCTGACCGCCTCGCCATCCCATTCGGCAGGGGCGAGGGCCAGCAGGGGGGTTGCGGCTTCAAACACCGACACCGGTCCCAGCGCCGACAGCGCCGAAAGGAGGCCCGCGCGACCATCCCGGGCCAGACCGTCGCTGATCCAGAGGGTTTCGGTCCCCGCGGGCACCTCGGCCACCCATTCGGGCAGGTCCGTCGTCGGCGACCAGGGGCGGGGCGCAAGGCCCGGCAGTCGTTCACGCCAGGCGCTGGCATCGCGGAATTCGGGCACGGCAGGTGGGTCGGTCAGGGGGATCAGCGCGACCAGGCGCCCGGCGCGATGCGCTTCGTCAAGGGCGCGCGCGACCCGTTCGATGCGGCGCGGCCAGTCGCGGGCACTGGCCCAGCTGGCGTCCATCACCACCAGCAGCGGACCCTGCCCCGGCAAGGCGCGCGACGGGTTCAGCACCGGCCCGGCCAGCGCCACTATCAGCGCCGCCAGCGCCGTGATGCGCAGCAGGAGCAGCCACCAGGGCGTGCGCTGGCTTTCCGGGTCGCGGTCGCGCAGGCCCAACAACAGGGCAATGCCGGGAAAGCGGCGGCGCACCGGGGCGGGGGGCACGGCGCGCAGGATCCACCACAGGATCGGCAGGGCCAGAGCCGACCACAGGATCCACGGCGTGGCAAAGCCGATGGCGGCTAGACCCGTCATCGCCGCCCCCCGCCCAGTGCCTGATACAGCCACAGCAATCCCTCGGCCGGGGCGCGATCGGTGTGCAGCGTGGTCGCATGCCAGCCGGAATGCCGCGCCAGATCCGCCAGCCGGTCCTTGCGGGCCGCCAGACGCTGGCGGTATTCGGCCCGCAGGTCGGCGGCGCGCAGGGTTTCAAAGCGCAGATGGCCCGACATGCTTTCAAACCTCGTGCGGCCGTCATAGGGAAAGCCCTCCTCGACCGGGTCGAGGATCTGCACCAGAATCCCGCGCATCGCCCGCGCCGAGGCCTGGGCCAGCGCGGCCTCGACCGGCGCGAGATCGCCAAGAAAGTCGGAGAACAGCACCACATGGCCGCCCGAGGGCGCGGCGCCAAGGTCGATGGCGCCGTGTTCAACCGCCGCCCCGCCTGCCCTGGCCAGGGCCGCCGCCATCAGCCCCGCCTGCGCCCGCCCGGCGCGCGGCGGCAGATCAGCGCCCGCCAGCCCCACCCGTTCGCCGCCCCGCAACAGCACCAGCCCCAACGCCAGCGCCAGAAGCCGGGCGCGCGCGCCCTTGGCCGGGCGCTCCTTGTCGCCGGAAAAATCCATCGCCGCGCCGCTGTCGACCCACAGCGTCACCGCCCGCGCCGCCTGCCATTCGGTTTCGCGCACGAACAACTCGTCGCCCCGCGCGGACCGGCGCCAGTCGATCCCCATCGCGCCATCCCCCGGATGCGCCGGGCGGAATTGCCAGAATTCGGCACCCGGCCCCGCGCGGCGCCGCCCATGCCCGCCGGGCAACAGCGAATTGGCCAGATGCTCGGCCGCCACCAGCAAGGGTGGCAACGCGCCCGAAAGCGCCTCGGCCGACTGGCGCAGGGCGGCCGGGTTGGTCACGCAGCCGCCTCGACGCTGCCGGTGGCGCGCGCGGCGATCTGGTCGATCAGCGCGCCCAGATCCTCGCCGCGCGCCCGCGCCGCAAAGGACAATGCCATGCGGTGCACCAGCACGGGCCGCGCCAGCGCCGCCACATCCTCGACTGAAGGCGCCAGCCGCCCCTGCAAGAGCGCCCGCGCCCGCACCGCCAGCATCAGCGCCTGCGCCGCGCGAGGCCCCGGCCCCCATGACAGACTGTCGCGCAGCGCCGCATCGGCCTCGGGCGTGCCGGGACGGCAGGCGCGCACCAGGGACAGGATCGCCGCCACCACGCTTTCGCCCACCGGCATGCGCCGGATCAGCGCCTGCGCGGCAATCAGGTCGGCGGGCGAGAAGACGGCGGAAACCCCCGCCTCGTCCGTGCCGGTAGTCGCCAGCAGAATCGCGCGTTCCGTGGCGCGGTCGGGATAGGGCACGTCGATCTGCACCAGAAAGCGGTCCAGTTGCGCCTCGGGCAGCGGATAGGTGCCCTCCTGTTCGATCGGGTTCTGCGTCGCCAGCACATGGAACGGCGCGCCCAGCGGGCGGTGCTGGCCCGCGATGGTCACCTCGCGCTCCTGCATCGCCTGCAAGAGCGCGGATTGCGTGCGCGGGCTGGCGCGGTTGATCTCGTCCGCCATCAGAAGCTGGCAGAACACCGGGCCCTCGATGAAGCGAAAGGCGCGCCGCCCCGCGTCGTCACTGTCGAGAACCTCGGATCCCAGAATGTCCGCGGGCATCAGATCGGGGGTGAACTGGATGCGGTTCGACTGCAACCCCATCACCCGCGCGAGGGTATCGACCAGCCGCGTCTTGCCAAGACCCGGCAGGCCGACCAGCAGGGCATGACCGCCAGACAGCAGGGCGGCCAGCGACAGGTCCACCACCGCCTCCTGCCCGATGAACCGCGGCGCGATGGCGGCGCGGGCCAGCGCCAGTTTCTCGGCAAGCGCCTCGATGGCGGGGACCAGAGTGTCGCTCATGGAGGCGCTCCTTGGCAGGTGATCTTTGTTCTGACCGGGTTATATGCCACGATGAAGTGCTTCGCCCAGATGAGTTTGGACAAAATGACCGCGCCACAAGACAATGTGACAGCCAGCGCCGATTCCCTGGCCGCCGAGGCGCAAAAGGCCACAAAGCGCGGCGGATTGCCGCCGGTGCATCTGTGGAACCCGCCCTTTTGCGGCGATCTGGATATCCGTATCGCGCGCGACGGGACCTGGTTCTATCTGGGCACGCCGATCGGCCGCGCGCCGCTGGTGCGGCTGTTCTCGACGATCCTGAAACTTGAAGACGGGCGCTATTACCTGGTCACCCCGGTGGAAAAGGTCGGCATCCGGGTGGATGATGCACCCTTCGTCGCGGTGGATTTCACCGCGACGGGCGAGGGGGCGGCGCAGGTTCTGACCTTTCTGACCAATGTCGGAGACAGTGCAATCGCCGGAAGGGATCACCCGATCCGCGTGCTGCGAGACCCTGAAACCGGCGAGCCCGCGCCCTATGTGATGATCCGCGCCGGGCTGGAGGCGCGCATCGACCGCAAGAGTTTCTACCGCATGGTGGACCTGGGCACGGTTCAGGGCGACTGGTTCGGCCTCTGGTCCTCGGGCCAGTTCTTTCCCATCATCCCCGCCGCCGAACTGGCGTGACGCAATGCGCCGCCCCATCCTGGCCGTCGCGGCCATGTTCCTGTTGAACGGTGCGCTCTTTGGCCTCTGGGCCTCGCGCATCCCGGCCTTTGTCGAGGCATTTGCCCTGTCTCCCGGCGCCCTGGGCCGGATCCTGCTGTGCCTCGCCACCGGGGCGATCCTGTCCTTTCCGCTGGCCGGGAGGCTCTCGGACCGTATCGGTGCCGCCATCGCGACGCGGATCATCGCGGTACTCTATGCGCTGGCGCTGCCGCTTCTCGCCCTCGCCCCGTCGCCACTGGCGCTGGGGGCGCTGCTGATCCTGTTCGGCGCCGGGCACGGGGCGATGGACGTCACGATGAACGCCTGGGGGGCCGAAGTCGAGCGCGCCCACGGCCATACCCTCATGCCCGCCTTTCACGCGATGTGGAGCCTCGGCGCCGGTCTTGGCGCGCTCTCGGGCTATGGCGCGGTGGCCCTGGGGCTGGGGGTGGTGACGCATTTCGCGCTGGGTGCCACGCTTTTTGGCGCGGCGGGGCTGGCGCTGGCGCTGACCCCCTGGGCGTCCGATCGGACCCCGGCCGGCGCCGGTTTCGCGCTGCCGCCCCGGGTGCTGATCGCCGTGGGACTGGTGGCGATGTGTTCCTCGGTCGGCGAGGGCGCGATGGCCGACTGGTCGGCCGTCTTTCTCGTCGAGGTCGCCCGGAGCACCGAGGCCCAGGCGGCGCTGGGATATGGTTTCTATTCCGTGGTGATGATGGCCGCGCGGCTGGGTGCCGGAAGGGTCATCAACCGGCTGGGGCCGGTGAGGGCCGCGCGGATCGCGGGGCTGACCGCAGCCACGGGCCTGATCGTGGCGCTGTCCGGCGCGAATCTGACCGCCGGGCTGATCGGCTTTGCGCTGGTGGGGCTGGGCTATTCCGTGGTCGTGCCGCTGGCCTTTTCGCGCGCCGCCAATGACCCGCATGTGCCCCCGGGCCGCGCCATCGCCGGGGTGGCGACGCTGGGCTATGGCGGCATGGTGCTGGGCCCCGTGGCCATCGGCGCGCTGGCGCAGGCGACCAGCCTTCCGACGTCCTTCGGCTTCATCGCGGTGCTGGCGCTGGGGATAAGCCTGCTCGCCCCTTCGTTGAAACCCGCCTGATCCCCTTCGTCTTTCCGGGCATAATCCGCGGGGTGGACCTACCGCATCTCGAACCTTTGATGCTGCACATGCAGATCCAGTTGCCAGAGCCCCTCGGTCAGATCGAACCCCTCCAGATCCACCTCGGCGCCCATCGATGTCAAACGCATGCCGCGCGGGTCACCGGGCAAGCTCCAGGCGTGTTCGCGGCGGTGAAAGATCAGCGGCGTCGCAAAAGCCCCGTCCTGCGCCACGAAGGCGTTCAGGCCGACCAACGGGCCAAAGCGGGTGTGGTCGATTTCCACCCAGTACAGAGCGGGCTGGCCCAGCAGGTCCAGTTCGAACCCCAGTTCCAGCAACAGCGAATCGTGGCGTCGCCAGGCATTGTCCAGCGTGATGCGGCGCGGCACGGGCGTTACGGGAACCCGAAGGGAAAACCGTCCCTGCGCATCGGTGCGCAGCATCCGTCCGGCACCGGGTGCGCGCGGGTTGGCATCGGACCCCAGCACCAGACGAAAGCTTTGCCCGGCCAGCACCTGCCCCCGGCCGTCGGTCAGACGCCCGGTCAGGTCCAGCGTGTCGGCCCGCGCAGAGAGCGGCAAAAGCATGAGCGCCGCCAACATCCAGACCCAGAGTCTCATCGCGCTCTCCCTGCCCCAAAAGGGTGCCAGACTGCCACGCCCGCCCCCGTCGCGGCAAGCTCAGAGCGCCGCGAACCCCTTGTCGAGCGCGTCCAGGATGCCTTGCGCCTCGCTCTCGGTCAGGATCAGTGGCGGCGACAGGATGATGTTCGGTCCGGAAACCCGCACCATCGCCCCGGCCTGATAGGCCACCGACTGCACCCGGCCCGGCAGCGCCTTGTCGGGCGCTGATTTGCTGGCGCGGTCGCCGACCAGTTCCAGCGCCAGCATCAGCCCGTGTCCGCCCCGCACATCGCCGATTACCGGGTATTTGTCCTTCAGTGCCTTGATCCCGGCCCATAGCTGCGCCCCCCGAGCGGCGGCGTTTTCCGCCACATTCAGACGCTGCGTTTCCGCCAGACAGGCCAGCGCCGCCGCCGCCCCCACCGGATGGCCGGAATAGGTATAGCCATGCCCGATCGCCGCCTTGCCCGAGGTGTCCTTTTCGAACACCTCCACCACACCCCCGGCGATCATCACGGCACCGAAAGGGAAATAGCCATTGGTGATCGCCTTTGCGGTGCAGAGGAAATCGGGCTGCACGCCCCAAAGACGGCTGCCAGACCATGCCCCGGTGCGGCCAAAGGCGGTGATGACCTCGTCCGCGATCAACAGGATACCGTTCTTGCGGCAAATGGCCGCCACGCCCGGCATGAAGGACGGGTGCGGCGGGATCACCCCGCCGGCGCCCAGGATCGGCTCCATGATGAAGGCGGCGATGGTGCCCGCGCCCTGAAAGGCGATCTCGTCTTCCAGTTCCGCCAGGATCAGTTGCGCCAGGCGCGCCGGGTCGGTTTCGTTGAACGGGTTGCGATAGGGATAGGGCGCGGTCAGGTGGTGGCATCCGGGCAAAAGCGGCTCATACGCGGTGCGGAAGTTGGCGTTTCCATTGACCGAGGCGCCGCCAAAATGGGTGCCGTGATAGCCCTTCTTCAGCGACAGGAACTTGACCCGGCCGGCCTCTCCACGGATCTTGTGATACTGGCGGGACAGGCGCAGCGCGGTTTCCACGCTGTCTCCGCCGCCCGAGGTGTAAAAGGCACGCTCCATCCCGTCAGGCGCGAAAAAGGTCTTGAGTTCCTCCGACAGCTCGATCACGGCATCATTCGAGGTTCCACGAAATATCGAGTAGTACGGCAGCCGGTCCAGTTGCGCGGCGATGGCGTCCTTGACCGGCTGGCAGGAATAGCCAAGGTTCACGTTCCAAAGCCCCCCCACGCCGTCGATCACCGAATGCCCATCGACATCGGTGATGCGCACGCCTGATCCGCCGGTGATGATGGTCGGCGGGTTGGCCTTCATGTCGGCGGGATGCGCCATCGGGTGCCACAGGTGGCGGGCGTTGTTGGCCTTGAGGAAATTCTCGTCCTTGGGCATCGGCTACTCCTGGAGATTCGGGGGGAAGTCGGCGGGAAGGCGGCCGCCCAGACCCAGCGTCGCTTCGCGGGCGGCGGGGGCGAGGGCGGCGAGGATGCTGCGCTCGTAGGCAGGGGTGACGCGCGACGAGGGCACCGCGACAGCCAGCGCCCCGCAGGCAAAGCCGTCAGGGCCGAAGATCGGCATCGCCAGGCCATGGACCTCGGATTCAAAGGTCTGATCCGCCACGGAATAGCCCCGCCCGCGCGTCAGGGCGATACGGGCGGCGAGGTCGTCGCGCGTGACCGGCGTGGTTCCCGTGATCGCCGTCAGCTTGCGCGACAGCGCCCGCTCGGTCTGTTCGGGCCTGGCAAAGGCGGCAAAGGCAACGCCCGAGGCCGTGGCATGCAGGGGCAGCGTCAGGCCCGGTTCGATATGCACCCGGTTGGCGCGGGTGCTTTCCACGACCCCGACATTGGCCAGATCACGGCCTGACACCAGCGAGACATGGGCGGTTTCGCCGGTCTCGTCGGCGAGCCGTTCTAGGATCGGCGTCATGACCCGGGTCACGGGCTGCGCCGCCTCGCGCAGCCTGGCCAGACGCAGGACACCGGCCCCCAGCCGCCAGCGTTTCGTGTCGGGATTCTGCTCGACCAGACCGCATTCCGCCATGTCGTTCAGCATCCTGAGAACCGTCGCCTTGTCGATTCCCGACAGCCGGGCAAGGTCACTGAGCCCCGCCTCGACCACCTTGTCGCTGAAGAAATCCAGCAGTTTCAGAGCTTTCTCGACAGTTCGCATGGAGACTCACAGGGTGGGGAAAAAACACTCATTGCAGGTGCAAGAAAAGTGTTGACCGAATCCGCGTCGTCGCGCAAGCTGTTTTTTGAAACGTCGGTGTAAATAATGAACCGATGCATGCAACCCCAACAAGGAGAGAGCCCATGAAGTTTCCCGTCTCGCTCGCGCTGGCTGCCGCGATGGCGATGCAGGCCGGTGCCGCGCTGGCCGACTACCCGCAGGGACCGGTCAGCTTTGTCGTGCCCTGGCCGCCCGGCGATCTGGAGGACGTGCTGACTCGGATGATCGCCGAGGATTTCCAGGCTGCCTATGGGCAACCCGCCGCGGTGCTGAACCGACCGGGCGGCGGCGGCGGCCCCTTCCCCGGCGCGGTCGAGGTGGCGAACGCGCCTGCGGACGGGTCGGTCATCGGCTCGTTCGTGATCGGCGTGCCGCTGATCGGGCCCGACCTGGGCATCCCCGAACTGAACCCGAACCCGTTCGAACCTGTCGGAATTTTCCTGACCTATCCTTTCGTGCTGGCCACCTCGGGCGACGCGGATTTCCAGACGATGGAAGAACTGGTCGCCTATGCGCAGGACAATGACGTGCTGCTGGGCCATTTCGGCGGCGAACTGGAGCCCACGCGGGTGTCCTTCGCGCTGGCCGCGCGGATGGGGTTCGAATGGGACGCGGACGCCGCCTATGACGCGCTGGATTGCAACACGCTGGCCTCGGGCGATGTGGATGTCATCAACACCACGATCCAGTTGATCCTGCCCTGCCTGAACGATGTGACGATCCTGACCTCGATCACGCCCGCCCGGCTGCCGATGTCGCCCGACGCGCCGACCGTCGCCGAACTGGTGCCGAAACTGGACCTGTCGCTGTGGAACGGGCTTTTCGTACACAAGGACACGCCGGCCGAGGTACGCGAGCGCATCGCCGCCGTCGCCCGCCAGACCATCGCCAGCGAGCGCGCGCAGACCTTCGCCGCCGAGACCGGCGCGCAGATCTACTGGCTGGAGGGG
Source organism: uncultured Paracoccaceae bacterium (assembly GCA_937927885.1). GTDB lineage: Bacteria > Pseudomonadota > Alphaproteobacteria > Rhodobacterales > Rhodobacteraceae > Pararhodobacter. The sequence continues at coordinate 15,207 of CALEZJ010000212.1, forward strand.
GCCGACGCCGCGGCGCGGATGGTGGAAGACGCCGCCATCCTCGCCCGGATCGGCGAGATCCTGGCCGAGTGATCCGGTCCTGACCCACTGGCCCCGGCGACCTATGCCGGGGCCTTTTCCTGCGAGGGCGGCATGAGCGACACCCACGACCTGAGCGAACTGATCAAGCCGCCCCATCACCGCGCCGAGGTGGTCTTTGCCATCACCTCCTTCCTGGTCGCCGTGGTGCTGGCCACGCAATGGAGCACGCAGACCACCTGGGTCGCGGGTCAGCCCTGGTCGCGCCAGCCCGGCCTGTGGCCCTTGGTTGCCATCACCGGCATGCTGGTGTTCGGCGCGGGTGAACTGGTCGCCTGCATCCTGCGCAACCTGCGACGAGGCGGGGGTGATGCGCTGGCCGAGGTGCTGCACTGGGTCGCGGCGACGGAGTACCTGCTGTGGTACATGGCCTATGTGCTGGCAACGCCCTGGATCGGCTACCTGCCCGCGACCGTGGTCTTTGCGACGCTTCTGGCCCTGCGGCTGGGCTATCGCGGGGCGCTGCTCCTGTGGGCGCCGGTGTCGGGTGCGCTGATCGTCCTCTTGTTCAAGGGGCTCCTGAAGGTCCGCATCCCCGGCGGCGCGCTGTACGAGCTCTTTCCGCGCGCGATCCGCAACTTTCTTGTCCTCTATCTCTGAAAGGCGCCCGGCATGGACACCCTGATCTCTGCCCTGGGCATCGTCACCCGCTGGGACGTCATTGCCGCCCTGCTGTGCGGGTCGATCGGCGGCATCCTGATCGGCGCCATCCCCGGGGTCGGCCCGCCCGTCGCCATCGCGATCCTGCTGCCCGCGACCTTTGGCTGGGACCCGATCGTCGGACTGACCCTGCTTCTGGGCATCTATGGATCGTCGCTATACGGCGGGGCGATTCCCTCGATCCTGATCAATACCCCCGGCACCGCGGTCAATGCGCTGACCACTTATGACGGCTATCCGATGACCCGCGCCGGACAGGCGCCGCGCGCGCTGGGACTGGCCTTTGGCGCCTCGTTCTGGGGCGGGATGGTCAGCGTCGCCTGCCTGGTGCTGCTGGCGCCGGTTCTGGCCAGGGTCGCGCCGATGTTCGGCTCGCGCGAGATTTTCCTCGCCGCGGTCCTGGGCTGCATCATGGTCATTGTCGCCCATCGCGGGCAGGCGCTGGCGGCGGGGGCGCTGCTGTTCTTCGGGCTCTTCATCAATACCGTGGGGATGGAGGCCAATTCCTACACGATGCGCTTCACCTTCGGGCAGGGCTGGCTGAACCAGGGGATCGACCTGATTGTCGTGGTCTCGGGCCTGTTCGCGGTGTCGCAGGGGCTGATCCTGCTGGCCGGGCGCGACCGGGTTGGGGCGGTGCCAAGGCTGGAGGGCAGCATCGCCGCCGGCGTGGTCGAGGTGTTTCGACACAAGCGCGTCGCCAGTGCCGGGGCGGCCTCGGGGACGGTCATGGGGATCGTGCCGGGCGTGGGCGAATTCGTGTCGCAGTTCCTGTCCTACACCTATGCCCGCGCCAGTTCGAAAACGCCCGAAAGGTTCGGCAAGGGCAGCCCCGAAGGGCTGATCGCGTCGGAGAGCGCGAACAACTCGGTGCCCCCCGCCGCGATGGTTCCCCTGCTCGCGCTGGGCATCCCGGGCGAGGAACTGACGGCGATGATGCTGTCGGTCTTCTATGTGCACAACGTGATCCCCGGACCGGGGCTGTTCCAGAACCACATGGATTTCATCACCGCGCTTTACATCTGTCTGGCGCTGCTGAACGTGCTGGCGCTGGGGTTCCTGCTGGTCGGCACGCGGCCCCTGCTGAAAGTGCTGGCCATTCCCGAGCGGTTCCTGGGTCTGCTGATCCTGATCCTGTCGTTTGTGGGCGTCTACACGCTGCGCAATTCGGCGGTGGATTGCCTGACAGCGGGGGCCTTTGCACTCCTCGGTGTGGTTCTGAAACGTCTGAACCTGCCCACGGTGCCGATCATTCTGGGC
>CALEZJ010000213.1 GCA_937927885.1 uncultured Paracoccaceae bacterium
GTGGCCGCGCTGGAACGCATCGGCGCCTTTGACCGCGCAGGGCCGATGCTGAACGCGGTGCCGATCCTGGGGCCTGACGCGCTGGAGGATGCGCTGGCCAGCGACCTGCGGCGCGCGGCGGGGCAGACCCTCGGCCCGCTCGACGGCATCCCCTATACCGCAAAGGGCAGCTTCAAGGCGCGTGGATTGCCCTGTGACGCGGGCTCCCCGGCCTTTGCGGGGCTGATCGCCAACGAGGACAGTTTCGCCGTCGAGCGTCTGCGCGCGGCGGGGGCGGTGCTGCTGGGTCTGACAACGATGCCCCCGATGGCCAATGGAGGCATGCAGCGGGGCTTGCATGGGCGTGCTGAAAGCCCGTGGTCTGCGGACTGGCTGACCTCGGCCTTTGGCTCGGGCTCGTCCAACGGGTCTGGCACGGCGGTAGCGGCGGGATACGGGGCCTTTGGGTTGGGGGAAGAAACCTGGTCCTCGGGCCGCGCGCCAGCCGCACTGAATGGGCTATGCGCCTATACACCGGGGCGAGGTGTGATCTCGGTGCGGGGGAACTGGCCGCTGGTGCCGACCATGGATGTGGTGGTGCCGCACACCCGCAGCATGGAGGACATGCTGGAACTGATGGCGGTGCTGGGGGTCGAGGATCCGCGCAAGGATGGCGATTTCTGGCGTTCGCAGCCCTGGGTTGCTCTGAAGCCGCCCCGCCCGGACTGGCGCGCGCTGGCGCGGGGCACCAACCTGAGAGGCAAGCGTCTGGGCCTGCCTGCGATGTATGTGAACGCCGATCCTCTTGCCGGGACAGCAGGTGGCATCGGCGGATCGACTGGCAAACCAATTATCACCCGCCCCTCGATTCTGGCGCTCTGGGAACGAATGCGTACAAGGATCGAAGCCGAGGGGGCCGAAGTCGTGCTGACCGACTTCCCGCTGGTGACCAATTACGAAGGCGACCGACCCGGCGCGCCGACCATCGCCACGCGAGGGCTGGTCAGCGCGGCCTATCTGAAGCGCGAGATTGTCGATCTTTCAGCCTGGGCCTGGGACGATTTCCTTCGCCGCAACGCCGATCCCCACCTGAACCGATTGGCGGATGTGGACGGCGCACGGATCTTTCCCCGCCCGCCCGGCGCCCTGCCCGACCGTTACACGGGCTTTGACGACGACATCGCGCAGTATCCTGCCCACGCCCGCGCGCATCCTTGTGATGACTTCCGCACGATTCCGCATCTGGCAGAAGGCTTGTGCGGACTGGAGGAAACCCGGCTCCGCGATCTCGACGACTGGATGGACGACCATCAGCTTGATGCGGTCGTCTTTCCTGCGCTGGCCGACGTGGGGCCGGCGGATGCTGATGTGAACCCGTCTTCGGCCGATCTGGCATGGCGCAACGGGGTCTGGGTGGCGAATGGCAATCTGGCGATCCGGCACATGGGGGTGCCCACGGTAACGCTGCCAATGGGGATCATGGAAGATACCGGCATGCCGATGGGCTTGACCCTGGCCGGGCGCGGCGGTGGGGATGCGCAACTGCTGGCGCTGGCCGTGGCGATCGAGCGTCTGGCCCCGCCGCAGCCTTTGCCGCCGCGTGCGCCGACGCTGGCCCCCTTGCCCCCGCTGCCGAAACCAGGTCCGGGTCGCACGCCACGACTTCGCATCACCCCCGAGCGGAATGGCGAAACACCAACCCTGCGTATCGAGTCCGAGGTACCGCTTGCCTTTCTCAGCATCGCAGGGCTGCGCCGTGACCCAACCCAACCTTTGCATCCGGCACCTAGCCATCCGTCGTTGGTGGTGGCCGTGTTCCAGACCGGTCACGCAGTCTTCGTCGAAACCGGGCATTCCTGATCGGCTCAGGCGATGTGGATGGTCTTGACCTCCAGATAATTGTCCAGCCCCTCGGGGCCCCCTTCGCGGCCCATCCCGCTTTCCTTGTAGCCGCCAAAGGGATGCTTTGGATCGACGATCAACCCATTGATCGTCAGCCCCCCGGTGCGCATGCGCTGAGCAAACCGAAAGGCGCGTTCCACGTCGCGTGAATAAACCGCGCCATTAAGGCCAAAGGGCGAGGCATTGGCCTTGCGTGCTGCGTCGTCCTCATCGTCATAGCCGATGACGGATACGACCGGGCCAAAGATTTCCTCCTGCGCGATTTTCATGTCAGGGGTGACATCCGTAAACACCGTGGGTTCAACGAAAAACCCGCGATCCAGCCCCCTCGGTCGCCCGCCGCCGCAGGCCAGCGTGGCACCCCCAACTCGACCGGCAGCGATATAGCCCTCGACCCGTTCGCGCTGTCGGCCCATGGCCAGCGGGCCCATCTGGGTGCCGGGATCGCCCGGGTCGCCTACCTTGAGTGCGCGCACAGAAGGCAGGAACATGTCCAGGAACTCGGCTTTGCGGGAGTTGGGCACCAAGAGGCGCGTCAGCGAAAAACAGACCTGTCCAGTGATCGGCATTGAATAGACCATGAGCGACGGCAGAGCCTGCTGGAAGTCGGCATCAGGCAACAGCACGGCCGCCGATTTGCCCCCCAATTCCAAAGACACCCTCGCCAACCGGTCGGCGCAGACCCGCATGATATGCTTGCCCACCGCGGTCGATCCGGTGAAGGCCACCTTGTCCACCCCGGGATGGCGGATCAGATGGTCACCCCCCTCGCGACCCGAGGGAACCAGATTGAACACACCGCGAGGCAGTCCGGCTGCCTCGATGCATTCGGCAAGGATATAGGCTTCGAGCGGGGTTTCCGGCGAAGGTTTCGCCACCATGCAGCAGCCCGCTGCCAGACCTGCCGCGATCTTGTAGGACAACAGCACCATCGGCGCGTTCCACGGCGAGATCGCGGCGCAGACACCCACCGGTTCGCGCAGCACCCGCACCGCGCCGCCATCGTCGCGGCGCCGGTCGTCGCGGAACGGATAGGTTTCGATCAGATCGGCGTAATAGCGAAACAGCGTCGCATTCTGCCCCACCAGCTTTTTTGTCAGGCTGATCGGCGCGCCTACCTGCGTCGTCCAGGCCCAGGCGATTTCGTCGAGCCGCCCGGCGATCAGCGCCGACACCCGGCGCAGATAGCTGGCCCTTTCCGCCGGAGCCATGCGCGGCCAGGGGCCGTTGTCAAATGCAGCGCGCGCAGCGGCGACAGCGCGGTCGATGTCGTCAGGCCCGGCCTCGGGGTAGCGCAGCAGCACCTCCTCGGTTACCGGCGAGACGACATCCAGCATCCGTCCACCGCGCGGACGAACCCATTCGCCGTTGATGAAGAACTGCTCTGGCGCTTTCAGTGGAACCGCGCTGCGAATGGCGATGGTCATGGTCTCTCCCCTCCCCTACCCACCGGCAAAGTGGATGACAGGGCGCGAAAATCAAGCCCTTTCGCCCGCTTGGCCCAACCAGCCGCGATAATCGTTGACCAGAAGATGCAAGGGTGGCTCGTCCTCGTCGATGGTGGCAAAGCGGCCGATCGGGTCGCGGAAGATGTTGTCGGTCTCGTCGTCATTGACCGTCGAGACCTCGCCCACCAGCACATCACCCCCTTCGCCCCAGAAAGCGTGCCAGTCACCGGGGCGAAGCGTGACGCTTTCGCCCGGCGCCAGTATCAGCACCTCGCCAGGGCCAAAGTCGCGTGCGATCCCGTCGCACAGCACCCGCCCGCCCCGGTCTGGCGCAAAGCCCCCCGATTCGTCGGATCCGTGCAGTTGCACCGCCAGCATGCCTCCGCCCCGGTTTATGATATCCTCGGCCTTCAGCACATGGGTGTGCATCGGGCTCAGTTGATCCCGGCGCGAAATCAGCAGCTTTTCCGCGTAGCACATGCCCTTGCCGACGGTCAGATCGGCCAGCAGCCCGTTGCGCAGGGTGAACAGGAACAGGCCCATCCGGTCAAAATCCCCCGCGCCGTAATCGGTAATGTCCCAACCGCAGCGTGCGTTCACCACATGACGGGCCGCGGGCGCGCGGGCGCGGAATTCGGCAGGAGTCCAGCGGGCAAAGGGTGGCAGAGAAAAGCCATGGCGCGCGATCATCTCGGCGGCCTCGGTCAGGATGCGGTTGATACGCGAGCGTTTCACGGGCAGTCCCTCTTTCGATGGGTCGGCGGATGCCCAGCCTAGGTCAGGCCGCCACCAAGTCCAAGCCCGACTTCGTGCCCTTGCCGACCGGGGACTGCGCACCATCTGAGGGACGAAGCAGGGGTCGAAAATGGACACAGGTGGCACGATCCGTTTTGTGCTCGGCGATCAGTTGACACGAGGCCTCTCGGCGCTGACCGACCTGAACCCGGCGCGCGACGTGGTGCTGATGGTCGAGGTGGCGGACGAAGCGACCCATGTCCCCCACCACAAGCAGAAGATCGCCTTCCTTCTGTCCGCGATGCGCCATTTCGCGCAAGCTCTGCGGGACGAGGGGGTTTGTGTCGACTATGTCACACTGGATGATCCGGCCAATACCCACAGCTTTGGCGGAGAACTCGCGCGGGCGTGGGCGCGGCATCAGCCCGGTGCGGTAGTGATGACCGAACCAGGCGAATGGAGGGTTCAGGCGATGATGCACGACTGGGCAACACGCCTGCCTCTGGAGATACGCGCCGACGACCGGTTCCTGTGTTCGCGTAACGATTTCGCCGTCCTGACCCGCGCCCGCAAGACCGGACGGATGGAGTATTTCTACCGCGAAATGCGCAGACGCACCGGATTGCTGATGCAGGGCGATGGGCCCGCGGGCGGCCAGTGGAACTTTGACCCCGAGAACCGCAAACCCTTGCCAAGGGGTCTTCGCCCGCCCGCGCGACGGCGGTTTGAACCAGACGCGATCACACGGCGGGTCCTGGATCTGGTGGGCCTTCGATTTGGCCACCACTTTGGCGATCTTGAACCCTTTGGCTGGGCTGTCACCCGTTTCGACGCGCTTCTGGCGCTGGATCATTTTCTGACCGATTGCCTGCCGGGCTTTGGCGATTATCAGGACGCGATGAAATCTGGCGAAGACTTCCTGTTTCACGGCCTTCTCTCGCCCTACCTGAACTGCGGCCTCTTGACCCCGCTGGAAACTTGCACCGCCGCCGAGGCCGAATGGCAGGCCGGACGTGCGCCCCAGAACGCGGTCGAGGGATTCATTCGCCAGATCCTTGGCTGGCGAGAATTCGTGCGCGGTCTCTACTGGGCCGAGATGCCAGGCTACGCCGCAACAAACCACCTGAATGCCACCCGCGACCTGCCCGCCTTTTACTGGACCGGCGAAACGCCGATGCGCTGCGTCGCAGAATGCATCGGCACCACGCGCCGCCACGCCTATGCGCACCACATCCAGCGGCTGATGGTGACCGGAAACTTTGCCCTTCTGGCCGGGGTTGCACCCACGAAAATCGAGGAGTGGTATCTCGCGGTCTATGCGGATGCCTTCGAGTGGGTCGAATTACCGAATGTGCACGGGATGGTCATGCATGCCGATGGCGGGCGGCTGGGGTCAAAGCCCTATGCGGCCTCAGGCGCCTATATCAACCGGATGTCGGATTACTGCAAAGGCTGCGCCTTTGACCCGCGCGCGCGACTGGGCCCCGACGCCTGCCCGTTCAACGCGCTCTACTGGAATTTCCTGATCGAGAACGAGGGTACCTTGGCGGGCAATCCGCGCATGGCCCTGCCCTATCGTACCCTTGCCGCCATGACGCCCGAGACCCGCGCCGCGCTGAGCTCGGCGGCGACGGAATTTCTGGACCGGCAATCGACTTGGTCCGCGCCGCCCCGGCAAATCGCGTTCGACAGGTTCTGAGAGATCTCAGTCCACGCGCTCCAGCGTGACCTCGGCATTCAGCGTGTTGCTGATCGTGCAGATCGTCTTCGCCTCGGCTATGATGGCGGGCACCGCCTGCGGATCGGCCAGCACGGGGCCCGAAACGGTGCACTTCAGGCTTTGCAACCGACCGGGCAGGTCCAGCGACTTTTCCGCACGCACGGTGATGGCAAAAGGCGCCAGCACCTGCCCCTGCCGCGCTGCGACGATACGAATCGATTCAACCAGGCAATGCCCGACCGATGCCATCAGGGTCAAAACCGGCTTGTCGCCCGGCGGATGCGGCTGGCCCGGATCCGTGTCGGAAAGCGCAAAGCTGACAGCCCCCTGCCCGTCTAGGCGCACTTGCACCGGGCCAAAGCGTTTGGGTTTCAAGATCATGGTCGGGGGCCTTTCAAAACAGCAGGTCAGGCAGGAAAAGGGCGATCCCCGGGAACAGGGTCAGGATCAGGATCGCCAGCAGATGGATCATCCAGTAGGGCACAGTGGCGCGGGCGACACGGCCCAGACTGACCTCGTTGTTGGTCAGGCTGGACAGCACCGACAGATTCAGCCCGACAGGGGGCGTCACCTGCCCGATCTCGATGACGATGGTGATCAGAACGCCAACCCAGATCGCATCATAGCCAAGCCCGGTCAGCAACGGGAATACCACCGGCAGGGTCATGATCATCAGCGAGAGCCCGTCAAAGAAGCATCCCAGCACCAGATAGACAAGCACCACCAGAAACAGCACGGTGTAGCGG
>CALEZJ010000214.1 GCA_937927885.1 uncultured Paracoccaceae bacterium
TGGCGGGGGCGGGGCGAAATCGGGCCGTCAGCGCGCCAGCAGGGCCAGAACCTCGTCGCGCATTGGCATGGCGGGGGCGGCACCCGGGCGGGTGACCTGCAACGCGGCGGCGGCGGCGGCATAGCGCATCGCCTCGGCGGGTTGGGCGCCAAGGTCCAGCGCGGCGGCCAGCGAGCCGGCAAAGCAATCCCCCGCGCCCGTGGTGTCGACCGGCTGCACCGGGAAGGCGGGCGTGAAAAGCGGCTCTGTGCCTGCGGAAATCCATTTTGCGCCGCGCGCGCCCAGCGTGACGATCACCGCCCGAACCGGCAGATCGCCCAGGCCCTTGCCACTAGCCTGAACCAGCGCCTCGGCCTCGCCCTGATTGACCAGAAGGTGGGTGACATGCGGCAGAACGGCCAGCAACGGCGCCAGCGCGAAGGGGGCGGCGGAATAGAACACGCTCATCTGGCGGGACCGGGCAGCCTGCGCGGCCTCGACCTGATGCGAGGTCTCGTTTTGCAAGAGGAGGATGTCACCCGGTCGGGCGCTTGCCAGCGTCGATTCGATCAGCGCCGGATCCTGCGCGAGATTGGCGCCCGAATGGATGATGATCTGGTTCTCGCCCCCATCATCGACCGCGACAATGGCATGCCCGGTGCCCGCCGGAACCCGGGCGATATGGTCCAGCGGCACGCCGTGGCGGGTCAGTTCGCCCTCGATCCAGCGATCCCCCTGCCCCACCGCGCCGATATGCACCACCTTCGCCCCGGCCCGGATTGCCGCGACCGACTGGTTGACCCCCTTGCCGCCCAGCCCCGGCTGATGGCTGATGGCCGATGTCGTCTCGCCCGCGCGCGGCAGGGCGGGCAGGCGATAGACATGGTCGATGTTGATCGAGCCGAGGCAGAAGACCGTCATTTCCCGACATGGCCCACGCGGCAGGCGGCCATCACCGCCATGTTGAGCACGTCATTCACCGTGGCACCGGTCGACAGGATCTGGATCGGCTTCGGCACGCCGGTCAGGATCGGCCCGATCACGGTTGCGCCAGCCATTTCCTGCATCAGCTTGACCGAGATCGAGGCCGAGTGCCGGGCCGGGCAGACCAGGATGTTGGCGGGTCCGGTCAGCCGGGAAAACGGATAGGCTTCGGCGGCCTTCGGGTTCAGCGCGACGTCGACGGTCATTTCCCCCTCGAACTCGAAATCGACTCCGCGGCGTTGCAGCACGTCGGGCGCGATGTGCATCTTTTGCGCGCGCTCGGAAATCGGATAGCCAAAGGTGGAAAAGCTGACGAAGGCCACGCGGGGCTCCAGTCCCAGCGACCGCGCCACCCCGGCCGAGCGGATGGCGATGTCGGCCAGGTCCTCTTCTTCCGGCCATTCGTGCACCAGCGTGTCGGCGATCAGCACGATGCGACCCTTGTGCAACAGGGCCGAAACCCCGACCGCCCCATCCTGCGCGCGGGCGTCAAAGACATGGTTGATCATGTCCATCACCAAGGCGGATTTGCGCGTGGCGCCGGTGACCAGCGCATCGCCGTGACCGTGCTGGAGCATCAGCGCGGAAAAGATATGCCGGTCGCGTGTCGCCATGCGATGCACGTCGCGCTGATCGAAACCTTTGCGCTGCAGGCGCTGGTAGAGGAAGGTCTTGTAGGCATCCAGATGCCGGGTGTTGGCGGCGTTGACCACCTGCAACTCCCGCACCGCGTCGCCCAGACCGGCCCCTTCGAGCCGACGCTTGACGTCATCCTCCTGCCCCACGACCAGCGCCTTGCCCAGACCGCTGCGCTGATAGGCGACCGCGGCACGCAGAACGCGCTCGTCATCGCCCTCGGCAAAGATCATGCGGCTTTGCGCCTGCCGGGCCCGGGCATAGAGACCCTGCTGGATCGAGGCCGTCGGATCCATGCGCGAGCGCAGCGAGTGGCGATAGGCGTCCATGTCGATGATCGGACGGCGGGCACCGCCGGTGTCCATGCCCGCCTTGGCCACCGCCGGCGGCACCACATGGATCAGCCGGGGGTCGAACGGGGTCGGGATGATGTAATCGCGCCCGAAGGTCAGCTTTCGGCCATAGGCCATCGCCACCTCGTCCGGCACGTCCTCGCGGGCGAGTTCGGCCAGTGCGCGGGCGCAGGCGATCTTCATCTCGTCGTTGATGGCGCGGGCGTGAATGTCGAGCGCACCCCGGAAGAGATAGGGAAAGCCGAGAACGTTGTTGACCTGGTTGGGGTAATCCGACCGCCCGGTGGCGACGATCGCATCCTCGCGCACGGCCTGGGCCTCTTCGGGGGTGATTTCCGGGTCAGGATTGGCCATGGCAAAGATGACCGGGTTGTCGGCCATCGACGCAACCATTTCCGGCGTCACCGCGCCCTTGGCCGAAACGCCGAGGAACACGTCGGCGCCCACCATCGCCTCGGCCAGCGTCCGCGCATCGGTGCGCGCGGCATGGGCGGATTTCCACTGGTTCATGCCCTCGGTGCGGCCCTGAAAGATCACGCCCTTGGTGTCGCACATGATGCAATTGTCGTGCCGGGCACCCATGGATTTCAGCAGTTCCAGACAGGCAATCCCCGCCGCCCCGGCACCGTTGAGGACGATCTTCACCTCCTCGATCCGCTTGCCGGTCAGTTCCAGCGCGTTCATCAGCCCGGCCGCGCAGATCACCGCGGTGCCGTGCTGGTCGTCATGGAACACGGGAATGTCGCAGATCTCCTTCAGGCGCTGCTCGATGATGAAACACTCGGGCGCCTTGATGTCTTCCAGGTTGATGCCGCCAAAGGTGGGCGACATCAGATGCACGGCCTTGATGATCTCGTCGGCATCCTCGGTCGCCAGCTCGATATCGATGGCGTTCACGTCGGCAAAGCGCTTGAACAGCACCGCCTTGCCCTCCATCACCGGTTTCGACGCCAGCGCCCCCAGATTGCCCATGCCCAGGATCGCCGTCCCGTTCGAGATGACGGCGACCATGTTGCCCTTGACCGTGTAATCATAGGCAAGGCCGGGATCGCGGGCGATGGCCTCGACCGGGACGGCAACGCCGGGGGAATAGGCCAGGCTGAGGTCGCGCTGGGTCGCCATCGGTTTCGAGGCGACGACCTCGTATTTGCCGGGAACGGGCTCGAAATGATAGGCCAGCGCCTCTTCGGGCGTGATGCGGGATTTGCGCGACATGGGTTTCCTCCGGTTATTGCCTGCATAGCGCGGGCCAGAAGGCCGGACAATGCGCGGAATCGGGCCTTTCCGCGCCAGAGGACGTTTTGTAGGGTCGCGCCAGCAGGAAGGGGGCGGCGTGAGCGAAACCGAGGCCAATGTGACGCCGATGATGGCGCAGTATCTGGAAATCAAGGCGCGCCACCCGGATGCGCTGCTGTTCTACCGGATGGGCGATTTCTTCGAGATGTTCTTTGACGATGCCGTCGCGGCGGCGGCGGCGCTGGATATCGCGCTGACCAAGCGCGGCTTTCACCTGGGGCAGGACATTCCGATGTGCGGCGTTCCGGTGCATGCGGCCGAGGGTTATCTGCTGACGCTGATCCGCAAGGGGTTTCGCGTCGCCATCGCCGAACAGATGGAGGACCCGGCCGAGGCAAAGAAACGCGGGTCAAAATCCGTCGTGCGGCGCGACGTGGTGCGGCTGGTGACGCCTGGCACCCTGACCGAGGATTCGCTGCTGGAAGCACGGCGACACAATTTCCTCGCCGCCTGGTGCGACATTCGCGGCGAGGCCGCGCTGGCCTGGACGGACATATCCACCGGGGAATTGCGCGTGGTGGCCTGCCCGCGCCTGCGGCTGGCGCCGGAACTGGCGCGGCTGGGGGTGCGCGAACTGGTGGTGGCCGAGGATCAGGCCGCGGAACTCTGGACCCTGGCCGACGACCTGGGCGTGGCGCTGGCCGAACGCGGCCGCGCCAGTTTCGACAGCGCGGCGGGGGTGAAACGGCTGTGCGCGCTGTTCGGGGTCGGCACGCTGGACGGCTTCGGCAGCTTCACGCGCGAGGAAGCGGCGGCGCTGGGCGCGCTGGTCGACTATCTGGACCTGACGCAAAAGGGCCGCATGCCGCTGCTGCGTCCGCCGGTGCGCGAGATGGCGGGTTCCGCGATGCAGATCGACGCGCCGACACGGCGCAATCTGGAACTGACGCAGGCGCTGGGCGGCGGGCGCGAGGGCTCGCTGCTGGCGGCGATCGACATGACCCTGACCGCCGGCGGCGCCCGGATGCTGGAGCGGCGGATCTCCAGCCCGTCGTGCGATCTGCGGGTGATCGTCGGACGGCAGGCGGCGGTCGAGGCGCTGGTGAGCGATGATCGGCTGCGCGAGGACCTGCGCGCAGCGCTCCGGTCGGTGCCGGACATGGACCGCGCCCTGTCACGGCTGGCGCTGGAACGCGGCGGGCCGCGCGATCTGGCGATGCTGCGCGCCGGGCTCGAGCAGGCCCTGACGCTGGCTGCCGTGCTGGGCGCCCGCGCCCTGCCCCAGGATCTGGAAAGCGCAGCCATGGCGCTGGTTGGGCATGAGGCGTTGAGCGGGCTTCTGGCCCGATGCCTCGCCGCCGATCCTCCGCTGCTGGCGCGCGACGGCGGGTTTGTGGCGGCGGGGGTGGACAGTGACCTGGACGCGGCCCGCGAGTTGCGCGACGAGGGGCGCGGCGTGATCGCGCGGATGCAGGCCGACTATGCGGCCGAGACGGGGATCCCCTCCCTGAAGATCAAGCATAACAATGTGTTGGGGTATTTCATCGAAACCACCTCGACCCATGCAGAAAGGATGCTGGCACCACCTCTCAGCCAGCGGTTCATCCACCGGCAGACGACGGCCAATCAGGTGCGCTTTACCACGCTGGAACTGTCACAGCTGGAAACGCGCATCCTGAACGCGGGCGCGCGGGCCTTGGAGATCGAGCTGCGGCTGTTCGAGGAGATGCGGCAGGCTGTGCTGGCCGAGGCCGCCGCGCTGCACGGTGTGGCGCGCGCCCTGGCAGAGATTGACGTTTCGGCAGGGTTCGCGGAGCTGGCGCGGATGCGGGACTGGCAGAAACCGCTGGTCGACGACAGCCGGTGTTTCGAGGTCGAGGCCGGGCGGCACCCGGTGGTCGAAGCGGCGCTGGCGCGCAGCGGAAAGCCCTTTGTCGCCAATGACCTGACGCTGACCCCGTCTGGCGGGGGCGCGGCGCTGTGGCTGTTGACCGGGCCGAACATGGCGGGCAAGTCGACATTCTTGCGGCAGAATGCCCTGATCGCGATTCTGGCGCAGGCGGGGGGATTTGTGCCCGCGCGCTCGGCCAGGATCGGACTGGTGGATCAGGTGTTCAGCCGGGTCGGGGCCTCGGACGATCTGGCGCGCGGGCGGTCGACCTTCATGGTCGAGATGGTCGAGACGGCGGCAATCCTGAACCAGGCGGGGCCACGCGCCTTTGTCATCCTCGACGAGATCGGGCGCGGCACGGCGACCTATGACGGCCTGTCGATAGCCTGGGCGGTGCTGGAGCATCTGCATGCGGTCAATCGCTGCCGTGCGCTGTTCGCCACGCATTACCATGAAATGGTGGCACTGGCGGGGCGGCTGGAAGGGGTCGAGAACGCCTCGGTCGCGGTGCGCGAGTGGGAGGGAGAGGTGATCTTTCTCCACGAGGTGCGCAAGGGAGCGACGGATCGCAGCTATGGCGTGCAGGTGGCGCGACTGGCAGGATTGCCAGAACCGGTGATCGCGCGCGCGCGCGAGGTTCTGGGCATGCTGGAACGCGGCGATCAGGGGCAGCGGGGGGCGAAGACGCTGATCGATGATCTGCCGCTGTTCTCGGCCCGGGCGCCCGAGCCGGTTCGGCCGCAGCCAAGGCCCTCGCAGGTCGAGGAGCGGCTGAAGGCCGTGCATCCCGACGCCTTGAGCCCGCGCGAGGCGCTGGCCCTGGTCTATGAATTGCGCGAGATGGTCGGGAAGTAAGGTGGGGTTGAACCCCACCCTACGACGTCACCGCGGCGTTGATGAGACGCCGACCTGAGCAGCCCGCAGGAGGTGTTCGTGCAGGCGGAACCCCTCCGAGATGACCTGGATGATCTGGCCTGCGGTATAATTGGGCACGGGGGCCTCGAACATCGCCTCGTGCAGGTGGGGGTCGAACATGTCGCCGATCTGCGGATTGATCCGCACGATCCCGTGGCGGGCAAAGATGTTGGTCAGCTCGCGCAGGGTCAGTTCAAGCCCGTCGACCAGGCCCTTGGCGCGTTCGCGGGTTTCCTCATCGACCAGCGAAAGCGCCTTGTCCAGGCTGTCGAACACCGGCAGCATGTCGCGCGCCAGCTTCTGGCCGCCGTAATTCGCCGCCTCGCGGCGGTCCTTCTCGGCCCGTTTGCGCAGGTTTTCCAGATCGGCCAGGGTGCGCATCAGCCGGTCGCGCATTTCCGCGCGCTCGGTTTCGAAGGACGCCAAGGCTGCCTCAAGGGCAGCCGCCGGGTCGAATTGCTCTGGGTTGATCTCTGCCTCGGTAGCGGGGGTTTCTTGTGGCTCGGCCATGTCGTCCTCGTTCATTCGGAACCCAGATCGGTCAGCATGCGGCCGACGAGCTGGGCTGTGTAATCCACGATCGGCACGATGCGTCCATAGTTGAGCCGGGTTGGTCCGATGACGCCGACGGCTCCGACGATCTTGCTGTCGGCGTTCATATATGGAGAAACCACCAGAGTGGAACCCGTCAGCGAAAAAAGCTTGTTCTCGGCGCCGATAAAGATTCGCACCCCGTCGCCGCCTTCGGTCAGTTCAAGGACTTCGGCGATGTCGCGTTTGCGCTCGAGGTCGTCGAAAAGCTCGCGGATCAGGGTGAGACTGTCGGAATCGGCCTGGTCAAGCAGATTGGCGCGGCCGCGGACGATTAGGCGTTCGTGTCGCTCGCCCGGATTCTCCCAGATTGCCATGCCACGCTCGATAAGGTCGCCCGCCAACTGGTCGATCTCGCGCCGTCGCAGGCCGATTTCGGTTTTCAGGCGCTGGCGCAGTTCAGTCAGGGTCCGGCCCGAGGCAATGGCGTTGATGACGTTGACGGCCTCGCGCAGCGACGTGGGCAACAGGCCGGGCGGCGGGACGAACAGACGATTTTCGACATGGCCGTCGGCGAAGACAAGCACGACAAGGGTGCGGTCGCTGGCAACAGGGACGAATTCGATATGGCGGATCGCGGCCTCGTGCTTTGGCGCCAGAACGAGGCTGGCGCCCCGGGTGATCGCCGAAAGCGCCTGGCCGACACGGTCAAGCAACAGGGCAGGGTCGCGGTCATTCGTGTGCCGGGTCGCTTCGAGCCGCTCCCGGTCGCTGGTGGTGAGCGGGTCGACCTCGAGAAGCGCATCGACAAAAAGACGAAGGCCCTGCTGTGTCGGAACACGTCCGGCCGAGACATGCGGGCTTTCGAGCAGGCCAAGGAATTCGAGATCCTGCATGACATTGCGGATCGTCGCCGCCGAGAGCTTCTCGTTGAAGTCGCGCGTCAGGGTGCGCGATCCCACCGGGGCGCCGGTTTGCAGATAGGCGTCGACAACCCGGCGAAACACCTCGCGGGTGCGGTCGTTGAGATCCTGAAAGGCTTTGCTGCGGTCGGTGGCGGTCATGGAGCGGGCCTTGGCGTAACGTCTCAATCCGGTTGCATGATCGTGGCGAGCCCATGTATCTGGGAACAAATCGGCAAAGGAAGACGACATGCGCCCTTCGGGAAGACAATTAGAGGAAATCCGTGCGGTTTCAATCGAAACCGGCGTGATGAAGCACGCAGAAGGGTCCTGCCTGATCAAGGTGGGGAACACGCATGTGCTGTGCTCGGCCTCGATCGACGAGCGGACCCCCCCGTTCCTGAAGAATACCGGACTGGGCTGGGTGACGGCGGAATACGGCATGCTGCCGCGCGCGACCACGACACGCAACAAGCGCGAGGCGGCTCAGGGGAAACAGGGCGGAAGAACTGTTGAAATTCAGAGACTTATCGGAAGGTCGCTGCGGGCAGGTGTCGATCGGTCGGCGCTGGGCGAACGGCAGATCGTCATTGACTGCGATGTGATCCAGGCGGATGGCGGCACGCGCTGCGCCGCGATCACCGGTGGATGGGTGGCGCTTCGGTTGGCGGTGGATGTGCTGATGCGCAAGGGGGTTCTGGCGAGCGATCCGATTATCGGCCACGTCGCGGCGGTGTCCTGCGGGATCTATGCCGGGCAGGCAGTGCTGGATCTGGACTATGACGAAGACAGCGCGGCCGCGGTGGACGGGAATTTCGTGATGCTGGGCGACGGGCGCCTTGTCGAAGTCCAGATGTCTGGCGAAGGCGAGGTTTATCGTCGGTCAGACGTCAATCGGATGCTGGACCTTGCGGAGGTCGGGATTTCTCACCTGATCTCGGCACAGAGGGCAGTCTTGTGAGCATCCTCGCGCGTGGAACATCGCTTTTGTTTGCCACGCACAACGCGGGCAAGGTCGAAGAAGCGCGGGCGCTTGTCGAGCCCTTTGGGGTGCGGCTGATCTCGGCCGCCGACCTTGGTCTGCCCGTGCCCGAGGAGACAGAGTCGAGCTTCGAAGGGAACGCCTGCCTGAAGGCGTCAGCGGCCACGGCGCTTACCGGGCTTCCGGCGCTGGCGGACGACAGCGGCTTGTGTGTCGACGCGCTGGATGGCGATCCGGGTGTCAGGACCGCGGATTGGGCCGAGGTGCCGGGCGGGCGAGACTTTGGTGTCGCCATGGAACGGACCCATGCAGCCCTGATGGAGCGGCGCGCGTTGCAGCCCTGGACCGCCTCGTTCCGCTGCGTTCTGGCGCTGTCGCTTCCCGGCAAGGAGTGCCAGGTCTTCGCCGGGCGCGTCGACGGGGTGCTGGTGTGGCCGATACGGGGGGTCCTGGGAC
>CALEZJ010000215.1 GCA_937927885.1 uncultured Paracoccaceae bacterium
GCATCGCGCCTGTTCGTCCGATGCGCGATGCGGGGGTGCGGGTGGGGCTGGGGGTAGATGGCTCGGCCTCGAACGACGCGGGCGATCTGATGGCCGAGGCACGGCAGGCAATGCTGATGCAGCGCGTCCTGCACGGGGCCGATGCGATGTCGGCTCGCGAGGCACTGGAAATTGCCACCCTGGGCGGGGCGACAATATTGGGGCGCGCGGATCATCTGGGCTCGCTGGAAATCGGCAAGCGGGCCGATCTCGCGATCTGGGACCTGCGGGGCCTGCAGGCGGCAGGTAGCTGGGACCCGGTTGCGGCACTGGTCCTGTGCGGCCCGCACCGGGTGCGGCACCTGATTGTCGAGGGTCGTCCGGTCGTTCGCGATTTCGCGCTGACGGGCCTTGATACCGACCGACTGGCCCAGCGCGCGCGCAGCGCGACCGCGCGGCTGATGGCATGAAAAAGCGGGCCCGTGCGGGCCCGCCATCCCTGCGCCGGGCGGCGCCGGGTTCTGTATTTTAGGTCAGCGACGGGTGATACGACCGTCGGTAAAGGGCGTGTAGGGCTGGTTGGCCTGCAGGTATTCGGCCAGCACGTCGGCCAGATCGGGGCCAAAATCATAGGGGTTCACCGCGTTGTCGCGGAACCGTCGGAAACCGTCCCCCCCTGCGCGCATGAAGTCGTTCGACACCACGCCATAGAGTTCGTCAGGCTGGATCGGCGCCCAGGCATCGCCGCCGACCAGCACCATCACGTCGCTGACCCGCGATCCTGCGGGCAACGCCGGATCGAACGTGTATTTAAGCCCCGCCACCTGCGGGAAACGACCGGCGTTTTCCTCAAGCTGGCTGACACCATTTTCCAGTTCCGCCACGATATCAGCACCCGACAACTGGAAGGTCGACAGCGTGTTCTGGAACGGCAACACCGCCAGGACCTCGCCCATGGTGATCGTGCCTTCGTCGATCGAGGCGCGAAGCCCGCCACCGTTCTGGATGGCGATGGTCACGCCCTGATTGGCCACGCGCGCCAGCATGGCATCGGCGACCAGGTTGCCCATCGAGCATTCCATCTGGCGGCAGACCGCGCGGTCACCCTCGATGGTGCCAGTGGATTCGGCCACCGGACGGTTGCGCAATTCCTCGATGGGTCCGGCAAGCCCCGCAACCCATTCGAGAATCTCGGGGTCAGGCGTGACCTCGGCATTGATCTCGATCGTGTCGCCGGTCGCATAAATCAGATTGCCCTCGTCATCGAGTTCCAGCACCAGATGGCCCAGCCAGCGACCATAGGCCCCCGCCTGCACCACCGGAACCATGCTGCCGCCCTCGGCATCAACCCAGGTCGGATAGGGGCCCTGACGGTTCGGGCTGGAGGCCGAAAGGAACGTGTGGCTGTGCCCGCCAATCACTGCGGCGAGACCTGGAACGGCCGCCGCGATACGCTGGTCCGCGACGTAACCCACATGGGTCAGTGCAATGATCGGGGCGGCGCCCTGCGCCTGCAATTCGGCCACGGCGGCAGTCAGCGATTCGATCTCGTCGTTGAAGGCGATGGTCGGCCCGGGCGAGGACGTATCGACCGTGTCTGTTGCGAGCGCCGAAACGATCCCTACCCGCAGGTCACCCGTCTCGATGATCACATGAGGCGCGACGCGGCCCGCCACCAGGTTGTTTGCCGACACGTCGGTATTCGTCGACACGACGGGAAAGCTCACCGTGTCAAGGAACACGGCAAGCCCCTCGGGGCCGAGGTCGAACTCATGGTTGCCCACTGCCATGGCATCGATCCCGATACGCTCGAGCAATTCGGCTTCGACCCGTCCGCCGTAAGTCGTGTAGAAGAGCGAGCCCTGGCTGGCGTCACCTGCATCCAGAACCAGCACCGGATGCCCCTCGGCTTCGAGCGCGTCACGCATCTGGGTGATGAGGGTGAAGATGCGCGCCGCACCGCCAAAACACTTGCCCTCGGCCTCGTCGGTGGCCGAGCAGGTGGAATTGAACCGGTTGATCGACTCGACGCGGCTGTGAAAGTCGTTGATGTGCAGGATATGCAACTGGGTGTCGGCAAAGCCGGGCAGCGCACCTGCGGCGAGCAGCGCGCTCGAGCCCAGCAAGGCCCTGAGGGTTTTCGAAAGGATCATTGCAGTTTCCCCTGTTGGTTTTCCGAATGGTCAAGAATTGCGCGCCTGACCGCGAGAGTCAAAGGCCTTGCATGGTCCTGCCAAGCTCGGGTGACGGCAGCATGACAGCACGCCGCCCGGCAGGGGCATTGACCAGATGGCGCGGTTTGGGCATGAGCGGAGCATGCTGGTATTCAAGATCTTCCGCCGGTCCGAATGGGACCACCTCCGGACCACGGGCCGAACCCTTGGCGCCCCCATCGACCTGATCGACGGGTATATCCACTTGTCGACCGCGCAGCAGGTGGCTGAAACCGCCGCCCGTCATTTCGTGGGGCAAAGCGATCTGGTTCTGGTGGCGCTGGACTCCTACGACCTGGGCACCGCCCTGAAATGGGAACCCTCGCGCGGCGGGGCCTTGTTCCCGCACCTCTACCGCGAAATGGTCATGGCAGACGTGGTCTGGGACAAGTCGCTGCCATTGGGTGCTGCCGGGCACATCTTCCCTGAGGGGGTGATCTGATGCTGGAAACCTTTGGCCTCTGGGCTTTGCACCGGCTGAACCCCGAACGCGCGCACGGTCTGGCGCTGAGGGCGCTTTGTCTGGGGCTTGTACCGCTGCCCGGTGTGGTCACTTCGCCCCGGTTGCGGGTGTCGCTGGCGGGGCTCGGTCTGCCTAATCCGGTAGGGCTGGCGGCGGGTTTCGACAAGAACGCCGTCGCACTGGCGCCGTTGGCGCGGGCGGGCTTTGGCTTTGTCGAGGTCGGCGCCGCCACCCCGCGCCCGCAGCCAGGCAATCCGCAGCCGCGCCTGTTTCGGCTGACCGAGGATCGTGCGGTCATCAACCGGTTCGGGTTCAACAACGACGGGGCCGAGGCAATTGCCGCCCGACTGGCGCGTCGTCCGGCAGGAACAATCGTGGGCCTGAACCTAGGGGCCAACAAGGACAGCGCAGACCGGGCCGAGGATTTCGCCACCGTGCTGCGCCTGGCCGGGACGCATGTCGACTTCGCCACGGTGAATGTCTCGTCACCCAACACCGAGAAACTGCGCGAGTTGCAAGGCCCCGAGGCACTGCGTCGCCTGCTTCAGGGCGTGATGGCAGCGCGTGACAGCTTGCCCCGACGCATTCCGATCTTTCTGAAGATCGCGCCGGATCTGACCTCGTCCGAATTGTCAGATCTTTGTGGCGTGGTGCTGGAGAGCGGGCTGGATGCGATCATCGCCACCAACACTACTCTGGAGCGCCAAGGTCTGAAAAGTGCGGACGCAGGACAGGCGGGGGGGCTATCTGGCGCGCCATTGTTCGAAAAGTCTACCCGCGTCCTGGCCCAGGTCTCGCGTTTGACGGGCGGTCGATTGCCTTTGCTCGGGGTCGGCGGGATCGACAGTGTCGAGAGCGCCTATGAAAAGATCCGCGCAGGAGCGACCGCGGTTCAGCTCTATTCGGCGCTGACCTATCAGGGTCTCTCGCTGGCCGGGCGCATCGCGCAGGGTCTAGATGCATGCCTGGAACGCGACGGGTTCGCCAACGTGACCGAAGCGGTAGGCACCGGGCGGGACCGGTGGTTGTAACGGCTTGGAGAAACAAACCGCGGGCATAGATCAGCCGGCGGCCCTGACCGCGCGGATGGCAAAGACACAGGGATCGGTCGGCAATTCGGGCAAAGTCGCGCAGAGCCCGCGTGCTACCTGCCAGGCGCTGATCACGCGGGGCACATAGTCGCGTGTCTCGGCAAAAGGCGGCACACCGCCGTTGCGCCGCACAGCGCCCTCGCCGGCGTTATAGCCGGCCAGTGCCAGCACCACATCCCCGCCGAACTCGCCCAGAAGCCAGTCAAGATAGGCCACTCCGCCGCGGATATTCTGCCCCGGGTCCATCACATCGGCCACGCCAAAACGCTGCGCCGTGGCGGGGATCAGTTGCATCAGTCCCTGTGCCCCGGCATGGCTGACCGCGCGCGCCCTCCCCGCCGATTCTACCGCGATCACCGCCAGCACCAATGCCGGAGACACCCGCGTGCCGACCGTGGCCATGAGGATCTGAGGCCCGTGGCTGGCAGCGATGTCCTGCAGATGCTGCACCCCCGGCTGTGGCACCCGCGCACCTTCGGGAGCCTCGCGCAGCGCCGCCTGGGCTGCTAGAAACCGTCCTTCGCCCTGCCCCAGACCGGCCGGAACCCGGGTCCAGAACCAGTCAAACCGCGCGCCTTCGACCGCAGGCTGCCCAGAGGGCGCTGCAACCGGGGCGCGAGGAGCGAGCGGGGCGGCGGGCGCAAGACGGCGGGCCTGTTCCTCGGGGTCGATCTGCACAGTGATGCGACGCCCCGCAGCGCTGCCCTCGGGCACGCTGACACCAATGCGGCGAAAGGTAAAATCTGCGCCTTGCGCGAATGCGGCACCCCCGGCAACCGCGACAACGGTCGCCGCATACAGGGCGAAACGGGTGGTCAGGCTGCTCGGCATGGCCCCGGAATGATTTTTTCTCACTCTGCCAGAGATTGCGCCCCCTGGCAAACACTGCCGTGTCGCCCCGGTATTTCCACGCCTTCACCTTGATTGACCCAGCCCGCGCCGAATTCGCGCCACGCTTGGGCATCACACAGCGGGGGACCGCAGCGAACCCCACCAAAACCATCGGATGCAGCGGTTCTTTACTAGCAACCTGGAGAGAAAACCATGAACCTGAATTCCATGATCAAGACCTTTGCCGCCAACGAATCCGGCGCCGTGACCGTTGACTGGGTCGTGCTGACCGCCGCAATCGTGGGCCTCGGCCTCGCCGTGATCACCTCGGTGCGTTCGGGCGTCGGCACCCTGGGCACCAATATCTCGAACTCGCTGAGTTCGGCCTCGGTCGCCTCGCTGGGCACCCTGGGTGTCTCGCAGTAAGACGACGCCGCTGCCAAGTCAAAACGGCCGTCCCGCAAGGGGCGGCCGTCGGTTTTTTCCGCCAATCCCGGCGCCGTTTCGGATTTGGCAACGACAAGTTCGCACCGCGGTGACTACGCTTCATGCCGCATCAATCCCTGAAAACACACCGTTTCCGCCGCAATTGTGCCCGATTCGCCCCACGATTCCGCTTTGAATCAGGCGGAAAAGCATGGGGCCAAGTCGGAGAGCGGATCAAACCCCCCTCAACAGCCCTTCTCCTGGTTGGCGCGAGACCGGACGGACACCAACTCAACCTGGAGACTGCACATGACCTTTCTGAACCAGATCAAGACCTTTGCCGCCAAC
>CALEZJ010000216.1 GCA_937927885.1 uncultured Paracoccaceae bacterium
AGGTACAGGAACAGACGCTGTCCTTTGGCATCAAGCTGATTGCGGTCGCTGCGACCATGGCGATCATGGCCGGGATGATGGGGTCCGAGATGCTGAACTTTACCGTGAAGCTGTTCGACACCTTCCCCCAGATCGTACGTTAGCGCGTCGATGAAGGTTTCCCGCGGCTGCGCCCTTCGCGCAGGTAGAAGTCAAGCGAGGCGCGCCCTTCGGCGTCCAGCGCCCCGGTCAGGCCAAAGGTGGCCCGGGCCTTCATGAAGCTGCGCACGCGCACCCTCTCGTCGATCACCCGCCCCGCGCGGAATTCCGGCGGGTCAATGCGGTCCAGTTCGCGGATCGTGTCCAGAACTGCCTCGTGGCGATCCAGTGCGCTTTCGACCACCGCGCGGGCCAGCAGCACCTCGGGCGTGCGCTCCCCAAGGGCCAGCAGCGCATCGATCAGCACCATCGCCTCGTCGTGACGGCAATGCTGGACGCGCACCAGTACCGCCAGCATCGCATAATCACGTTCGCGCAGGGGCAACGAAACAGCAGCGGCCACAAGCTGTGTGGCATCCGGCAGCGCCGGGAGCTGGACCGACCGCTTGTCGCTCATGTATCCGTTCACCCCACGAAAAGACCGGGCGCACCTGAGGGGCCGCCCGGTGTGAAAGATCCTGACAGAACGCCGTGATCAGGCGACGTTGCGAACGATGGCCTTTAGCGTGTCAGACACGCTTTTCATGATGTTGGTGCGCAGGTTGGTCACCGCCGACCAAGTGTTCATCGCCATCTGCATCGAATACATCTTTTCCGTATCCGACAGGTTGCCGTTCTGCTCGATCTGACGGATGCTTTCCTCGATCGTGGTGATCTGATCCTGCAGGTACTCCTGACGCCAGATCAGGTCAAAGCCGTCACGCTCTTCAAAGTTGCGCGGAGCAGGGGTGATCGTCCCGTGCGGCGAGGCGCCGGTCAGCGGCATGAAGGCAATGGTGCTCATGATTGGGCTCCCTTGAGATGAGTGGTGTCGAGCAGAATGATTTCGGCAGCCCTTGTCGCGGCAATCACCGTGCGGGCGGTTTCATAGTCGGCGGCGGTCAGACCGTCGCGCAGGCGCGATTCCATGCGGTTGCGCAAGGCCACCAGTCGGTCACGGCTGGACAGAACCAGCGAGACTCCCTCGTCGGACATCAGACGTTCCTCGAAATCCGAGAACCCGAACATGCATCAAGCCCCAACAGCCGCTTAAGACTCGCTCAACTCTGCGACAGACACAGCGCGGGCCCTGTGCCAAACAGCACTCGGGCACAGGAAACCGTCAGGTTCCGCCCGCCTTACTCGACATCCAGTGAAACCTGTTCCAGCCGCGCACGATCCAGCACAATGATGTGCCGGTCCTCCAGGGCCAGAATCCCTTCCTTTTGCCATTGCCGCAGCGCCTTGTTGACATTCTCGCGCGTGCCCCGCGCCATTGCGCCTAGGTCACGCTGGGTGACCACCGGGCCCAGGCACCGCACCGTACGACCGCGATAGCGAATGTCATTGCCCAGAAGGTCCAGCAACCTCAGCAGCGAATAGGACAGCCGCAACCCCAGATTGGGGCGATAGAGCGCCCGGGTGAAATCGACATGATCGCGGTAGCGGCGCGCAATCAGTCGCGCCACGGCCAGCCGGATCTCGTCGGCGAGGGAGCCGGACTGTGCGATGCAGGCCAGATCCATCACGATCACCTCGGCCACGCCAACCGAAAAGGCGGTGTCGCAATACCCAAAACCTTCGAGCGCGCCGGCCTCGCCGAAGGATCGCCCCGGGGGCACGATGGAGTTCAGGGTCACCAGACCGTCTTCGGAAATGTAGGACAAACGCACATGCCCACGTGCGACGAAATAGAGGCTCTCGGACGGGTCATCCTGGTAGTAGATCACCGAATTGTCCGCCATGGTCACCAGACGACAAAAACGCTGCGCATGTGCCAGGGCCGGGGGGCTGATCTCCAGCAATCCCTCAGGCAAGACCAGACCCTCTGACATCGCGCCATGAACCCCTGCAAGACCCTCTAAAGGTCACCAAAAGACTATTATTATCGTGAAACGTCAATAAAGAGAGGCGACATTACCCCGTGTCCCATGTCGCAATTCGCCCACATAAGGGTGCCGACGCGTGTCTTTTGGCACAGGGCGTGCGGCAAGCGGCGGATAGACTGCTTTCGGGACCGCTTGGGTCCGGCAGCAGGGGTTTGTGCCATGTCCACGATCACCGGACCCGGAGGGGTCGCGCCGATACTGCCGTCTGGCGAAACCGAGCCGCTGAATACGCCCATTCCCGAAGGCGATTCGAGCCCGTCTCCGGTCTCCAGTCCAAGCGTCAACATCCCCCAGCCGGTGCTGTTTTCCGGACGGATGACCGGGCTGGGCACCGCGATTTCGCTGGGACTGGCCTCACCCACGCGATCATCCGCGGATTTCGAGTCCCTGTTCGCGCAGATTGCCGCCAAACTGAAGGAAGCCGAGGCGCAGAACCGGTCAGACGATGCCATTGCGAGGTCGGAAGAACGCCGCACCGCAATGACACGGGCCGCCACCCTGCTGACCGCCTTGCAGCAACTGGGCATGACCATCGACGTCAACGAAGAGAACATCCGCGTCAAGACCGCCCGCGTCGAGCAGATCAATCAGGAACTGGCCCCGCTTTACACGCAGCGCACGGCCTATGATCAGCAGATCGCGAGCTATCAGAGTGCTATCAATACCAACAACGCGACCATCAGCGCGTTAGGTGTGCAGCGCAATGCTCTGGTCGCCGCCTATTTTGCCGCCACGACGGACGCCGACCGCACCAACATCATGAACCAGATCTATGCGGTCGACGCGCAGGTGCAGTCGTTGCAGATCTCGAATGCTGGACTGACCGGGTCCTTGAACACCGTGCAGGGACTGCGCAATACCGTTCAGAACCAGATCACTGAGCTGGAAAACGAACGCACTGCGGCCCAGCAGTCGATTTCGAATAGCCAGAGCGCCATCGTGAATGCCATCAACCAGATGATCTTCCTGATTCTCTCGTCCCTGTCGGTGCTGATGGGCGTTATGAGCGCGGTTCAGGCCGGTGAGATGCGCGCCGTCGGCAAGACCAACAGCGGCGCTGACGATTTCGAACAGGCGCTGTCGCGGATTCTGACCAATGCCAACAAGGTCTTGCAGGATCGGGTCGATCTGCGCTTCATGGAAGAGGGGGCGATCCTTGGCGAGGGCGCCGGTGAGTCGGAGCAGGCCAAAGGTGTTGCAACCCGCTTCGGAGCCGTCGTCTCGGTGCAGAACAGGGCGTTGGGCTTCATCGCCGCAGTAGAGGCCGCGATCGGCGCGCTTGCCCGGCTGACGGGTGACTCGCTGATGCAGAATGCGGGCGAGATGGCCAATGCAGGCAACGCCCGGATGCGTGTCGCGGTGTGACACACCGCATGGGGGAGGCCATGAACGACGATACGCCAGCGTCTAGCTCTGGCGCGACCTTGGGCGAGATACCTTCGGGCACGGTTGCAGCCGAGGCCCTTGCCGAGCGTATTTCCCGGATCGAACGCGAACGTAACAGGGTCC
>CALEZJ010000217.1 GCA_937927885.1 uncultured Paracoccaceae bacterium
GTGTGATGGGCTGCGCGGATCCTGTCCTTGTGGCCGATGGACCAGGAGCCACGCGCGGCGGTGGCCCCGGGACAAGGCAATGGAGTAATGGCGCCATGATCGCGCCCCACGACCATCGCGCAACAGTACAGACGGGCGAAGGCGGGGCGGTTTTCACCGGGCTGCAAAGGGCGGTTCCGGGCGTCACGCCGAGTTGGTCGATGGCACTCGAGGTCGGGGCGATCAGTTCCGCCTGCCTGCTCAAGGAGAATTTTTCCCACAACGGGCGCATTTTGCACAAGCCCGGGCAGCGCGGCTATTCGTGAACGCGGATAGAACCAAGCCGGAGTAGGTCCTGGTTCTGTTCGGTCGAGGATGCGCTACAGGCTGGCTGGCGTGCCGCGTTGACACGAGACATTGGAACAACCGCCAAGGCGCGCCAGGACTGCGCCGCATTTGCCCCCAGGAAAGCGCCAAGAGGGCGCGCATGCCTTTTATTTGGTCACAGCCCCGGCCCCCGTGAAAGATGTAACGCTGCTGCCGCTTCTGATCCAGATCAAGGGAAAGCCCGCGCCCAACTTCTAGGCTGACCTTGTTAGCAAGACGGAGAGACCGATGTCCCATACCCCCCACGAACTGGCCGAGGAATTCCCGACGGAGGTCGAACGGATGCACGCGCTCAAGGCCAAGGATCCGCACTTTGCGCGGGTCTATGATGAGTATCATGCCGTGAACAAGGCCATCCACCGCGCCGAGACGATGATTGAACCGGTCGCGTCCGAGCATGAGGTGAATTTGCGCAAGCAGCGCATGAGCCTCAAGGACGAGATTGCCAAAGCCCTGCGCGGCGACGCGTGATAGTCGCGCTCTCGAACAAAGGCCACCCCGACGGGTGGCCTCTTGCGTCCTAGCCAACGTTCGGCCCGCTGAGCGCGTAGGGCAAAACCCCGCGACGATCCGGGTCTATCCGGAGGCCCGCCTCGAGTGGCGGGACAGACCGCTGGTGACAATCGGGCCGGGCGCAGATCCGGCAGGAAATCCCGATCGGCTCGAAGGCTTGCGGGTTGTTCAGGTCCATATCGTCAGCATAGGTCAGCGCTTCGGCATGGCGGATTTCGCAACCAAGGCCGATGGCATACCG
The DNA here is from genome assembly GCA_937927885.1 of uncultured Paracoccaceae bacterium. Lineage (GTDB taxonomy): Bacteria > Pseudomonadota > Alphaproteobacteria > Rhodobacterales > Rhodobacteraceae > Pararhodobacter. Next base: position 1,121 of record CALEZJ010000217.1, read on the forward strand.
GCGGACGGGCGCTCGGAACGACCCACCCGATTTCGACACGTCGCGCGCCAAGCAGAAATAGCGGACCCCGTCCGGCGTCTCGGCAAGCTGGCGTAGAAAACGTCCGGGTGTTTCAAAAGCTTGATGCGCATTCCAAAGTGGGCAGGCGCCGCCGTAGCGGGCGAATTGCAGCCGTGTGGCAGAATGGCGCTTGGTGATCGTGCCGGCCTGATCGACGCGAACAAAAAAGAACGGGACGCCCTTGGCGCCAGGGCGCTGAAGGGTCGACAAACGGTGCGCAACCTGCTCGATCGAGGCTCCGAACCGGTCGCCAAGCATCTCCAGATCGTGCCGGGTCTCTTGCGCTGCCGCCTGGAACGCCCGATACGGCATTAGTGCCGCACCGGCAAAGTAATTCGCGAGACCGATCTTGGCGATGGCCCGCGCCTCGGATGTTTGAAACCGGGCAAGGTCGAGGGTTGCCTCGAACAGGTCGTTCTGGGTCAGCAGCGCGAGTTGATGCAGCAACTGAAATCGCCGGGTCGCGGGGGCTGCATGTGCGGACAATGTCAGGATGCGGCGCTGCGGATCATAGCGCCGCAGCATCGCATCTCCCGAGGGCTGTACGATGACCCCGCGCCTCTCCAGCAATTTCAAGGCTTTGGACTCGATAGGGTCCTGCCCCTGCGCGACATGCTCCGCCGCACGGTCGATCGCGTCGAGGTAATTGTCACAATAGTGGAAGAAGTCGCGCACATCCTCCCAAGGCGAGGCGCGAAGGGTCCGGTCCTCGCGCCCAAGGGCTTCGTCTAGGGAGGCCAGTCTCTCGTGGGTCTGGCGATAGGCGCGGTGCAGGGCGAGCAGCGCGCGCGCGACACCCGGCGCATTCGAGGCAACCAGCCGCAAATCCGCTGCCGACGGCGCCGGGGCGGGAAACACCGGGTCAGCCAGCGCCTCGCGCAGGTCCGATACCATGCGTTCGGAATCACCTGTGCTGAGTTCGGTCACGTCGGTGCCGAATTCGCGTGCCAGCGCCAGGACGACTGCGGTCGAAACCGGCCGGTTGTTGTTCTCCATCTGGTTCAGATAAGGCAGAGACACACCAAGCCGCGCAGCGAATTCCTTTTGCGTCAATTGCAGTCGCGCGCGGATTTCGCGCAGTTTCGCGCCTGCGTAGAGCTTCTGCATCGCCATTGGACCGCCCTGTTTTGCAACTTGGGCAGCTTAGCTTTGCAAAAATCCGCTGGCTAGAGGCCCAGCCGCCGATTCCGCCGAATCACCAGAACGATTGCCAGCATCGATCCAGCCAGCGAGGCCCCCATGATGGCCATGAGTGGCCAGGCGCCGCTTTCGACGGTCAGCAGGAGACCTGCGAGCGCCGACAGCGCCGCGCCTCCGCCGATCATGATCGCCCCGCCCAGCCCCGAGGCCGTCCCCGCCAGATGCGGACGAACCGACAGCATGCCGGCACTGGCGTTGGGCAAGACGAGTCCATTGCCGACTCCCACGACAAGGAACGGTGCGAAGAACCCCAGCGCCCCTCCGAAACCCGTCAGCAGGGCAAGGCATTGCATCGCAAGCCCCAGCGCCATTGCGATATTTCCCCACACGATCATCGAGACGACGCCCATGCGCATGGAAAAGCGCCCGGACAGGAAGTTCCCCAGCCCATAACCAAGCCCGGTCGCGCCGAAATAGAGGCCGACTTCGGTCGGTGTCAGCCCGTAAAGGACCGTGCCGATGAAGGGAGCCCCCCCGAGGTAGGCGAAGAACACGCCAGAAGCGAAAGCTGTGGAAAGAACATAGCCCCAAAAGCGTGGCGAGGTGAGCAGTTCGGGGTAGTCACGCAACTGGGCCAGAAAACTGGTCGGCTTGGCCACATGGGTTTCGCCCAGATCGAGCCAGACGAGCCAAAGAACCAGCAACCCCAGCCCCAGCAGCATGGTGAAAGACGCCTGCCAGCCAAAGGCCTCGTCCAGCGCACCGCCGACTATAGGCCCCAGCATCGGAACGATCGACATGCCCAGCGTGACATAGGCGATCATCGATGCGGCGCGGCTTTCGTCCACCATGTCGCGGACGATGGCGCGGCTGAGCGCCATCGAGGTTGCGATAGCGGCCTGCAGCATGCGGAAGACCAGAAAGCTCCAGGCATTGGGGGCCAGCAGGGTGCCGAGGCTGGCGAAGCAGAAAACAATTAGTGAAATCAATAGGATGGTGCGGCGTCCATACCGGTCGGACATCGGTCCGATGACCAGTTGCAGCAGTGCGGAGAGGCCCAGATAGATCGCCACCGACAATTG
>CALEZJ010000218.1 GCA_937927885.1 uncultured Paracoccaceae bacterium
CTCCCGCACCCGCCCCGAGGATATTTCCAGACAGATGAAGGGCTCAGGGGCGGTCGAGCGTGCCGCCTCCGACCGGGGCCGGAACGCCGGTGGTTCCCGGGGCGCTGGTCGGCAGACCATGGGCAACGCGGGCGGCGAGATGGGCCACGGCCTGGGCGCCGGTGGCGATGCCGTCGAGGCCAAGCGCCTCGACGGGTTCGGGCGACAGGTCCAGACCGGCGGCGATCAGCGCCATGAAGGAGGGGTCCAGCCGCCCGGCACCGGTGACGACCAGCCGTGCGGGGGGGATTGGCAGGTGCTCGAAGGCCAGCGCGATACCGGCGGCGGCCATGGCGGCCCGCGTGGCGCGGGCGTCGGCCGGGGAAAGGGCCCCGGGATCGGGCAGCGCGGACGGGTCAAAGGTCTTGGGCGGGATGCGGCGGAAGAACTCGTGACCGGCGAAGCTGTCCAGCAGCTCGGCATCGGCGGCGCCCATCGGGCCCGCGTCGGGCAAACCGGGACCGCAGTCGAAGGCGAGGCAGGTGTCCTCGGGCCGGGGGACGCGCGGGTCGCACCAGACCATCGTCGCGGTCCGGTCGAGCACCAGAAAGGCCAGCGGCGCGTCGAACCCGAGATGACGCGCCAGCGCGTGAAAGAAGAACGCCGCGATCGGATGACCGAGGCCACCCAACCGCCTGTCCGCACCGGAAAAATCGCTGACGACGGGCCAGCCCAGAGCCTGGGCCAGCAGCGCCCCGGAAGCGCCTTCGACCCCCATCAGATCGGCCGGGCCCAGGGCGGCGGCGGCCTCGGCATGGGCAAGATCCAGCAGGTCCGGCGCCCTGGCAGGGTCGCGCAGCGCGTCCCTCTCGGACGGGCGGAAGGGGCGCAGATGCGCGGCCTCCAGGGCGATGATCCGCTGCCCGTCGGTCAGAAGGCGCGCGACCTCGATCCCGCTCGCGGCGGTGCGCGTGCCCAGAACACGCTGGATGACGGGCTTCAACATGGGCTTTCCCTTCCGGCGGGCTTCGGTCTATAGACAGCCGCACGCGCGGCCCGAGGACAAGCGAAATGAACCACACCCCCAAATCGGATTTTCTGCGGATCATCATCGAGCGCGGTTTCCTGGCGGATTGCACCGACCTGCAAGGCCTGGACGACGCGCTGATCGCCGGGGTGGTGCCCGCCTATATCGGGTATGACGCGACCGCACAATCGCTGCATGTCGGGCATCTTCTGAACATCATGCTGCTGCGCTGGCTGCAAAAGACCGGGCACCGGCCGATCACCCTGATGGGCGGCGGCACCACGAAGGTGGGCGATCCGAGTTTTCGCAGCGAAGAGCGCCCGCTGCTGACGCCCGCCGCCATCGACGCCAATATCGCCAGCATGAAGACGGTCTTTGCCAAGTACCTGCGCTATGGCGACGGGGCCTCGGATGCGATCATGCTCAACAATGCCGAGTGGCTGGACGCGCTGAACTATCTCGACTTCCTGCGCGACATCGGGCGGCATTTCAGCGTCAACCGGATGCTCAGCTTTGAAAGCGTGAAGTCGCGCATCGACCGCGAACAATCGCTCTCGTTCCTCGAATTCAACTACATGATCCTTCAAGCCTATGATTTCCTTGAAATCAACCGGCGCTATGGCTGCCTCTTGCAGATGGGCGGCTCGGATCAATGGGGCAACATCGTCAACGGCATCGACCTGACGCGCCGGGTGCTGGACAAGCAGATCTATGGACTGACGACGCCGCTTCTGACCACGTCGGACGGTCGCAAGATGGGCAAGAGCCAGGGCGGCGCGGTCTGGCTGAACGGCGACCTGCTCAGCCCCTATGAATTCTGGCAGTTCTGGCGCAACACGACCGATGCCGATGTCGGCCGGTTCCTGAAGCTTTACACCGAGTTGCCCGTGGCGGAATGCGACCGTCTCGCGGCGTTGCAGGGGTCCGAGATCAACGCCGCCAAGGTGATCCTGGCCAATGAGGTCACGCGCCTGTGCCACGGCGACGCGGCGGCTTCCGCGGCCGAAGCAACGGCGCGCGCGGTCTTTGAACAGGGCGGAACGGGCGACGACCTGCCGCGTGTCGTCCTGAGCGCGCAGGAGGCCACCGATGGCGTGTCCATCGTGCAGCTTTTCGTGCGTGCAGGCCTCGCGAAATCCGGCAAGGATGCCAAACGGCTGATCGCCGAAGGGGGGGCACGGCTGAACGACGCGGCCCTCGACGATGCCGGTCTGGTGGTGCGCGGCGATGATCTGCAAAGCCCGATCAAACTGACGGCTGGACGCAAGAGACACGCCCTGATCTGCCTGGAATGAATGTCAGTCCTTTTAAGGACTGACATTATAGGACTCGTTCAAAGTCTTGTTTTTTCTAGGATGGACGGATTCCTGACGATCAGGGAATTCGTGTTGTCCCCAAGGACTGCCTTGCGGACCGCGCCATTGCGGGAGCGGCTGGGCCGCCGGGCAAATGCTATTGCCTGACATTCAAGCCCGCTTTCTGAGGTCCCGCGGCGCCATTCCAAAGCGTCGGCGGAAGGCGCGCGAGAAGCTGCAATTGTTCTCGAAGCCGCAGGCGGCGCTGGCGAGAAGCTGGACGGGTCGGCAAAGCCGCAGCGCAGCGCGATTTCGCGGATCGGGTGCCGCGTGTCGGCCATCATCCGCCGGGCGGCCTGCAACCGCAGTTCCAGATAGGCCGCGCCGGGTCCCTGCCCCAGCGCGTCGCGGAACATCTGCTCCAGACGGCGCAACCCGATCCCCTGCGCACGCGCGATCTCGCTCAGCGGGAGCGGGTCGTCCAGGGTCTGGCTCATGGCACTCAAGGCCGCGGACAGCCGCGGGTCGCGCGCCCCCGGCAACAGCCCCGGACGCTGCGGCCGCGCACCATCGGCGCGCGCGTCGTAAAGGAA
>CALEZJ010000219.1 GCA_937927885.1 uncultured Paracoccaceae bacterium
CCGATGGGGCATGAATTCCCCTCGCTGGTGCTGGCGCTGTTGCAGGTCGGCGGTCACCCCCCGAAGGCAGAGCGCGAGATCCTCGATCAGATCGCCAACCTGCCCGGCGATTTCACGTTTGAAACCTATTTCTCGCAATCCTGCCAGAACTGCCCCGACGTGGTGCAGGCGCTGAACCTGATGGCGGTGCTGAACCCGCGCATCCGCCATGTCGCCATCGACGGCTCCGACTTCCGGGCAGAGGTGGAATCGCGTCAGGTCATGTCTGTGCCGACGATCTACCTGAACGGCAAGGTCTTCGGCCAGGGCCGCATGGGGCTGGAAGAGATCCTGTCGAAGATCGACACCGGGGCCGCGGAACGCGAGGCCGCGAAGCTGGCCGCAAAGGAGACCTTCGACGTGCTGGTCGTCGGCGGTGGCCCCGGCGGGGCTGCGGCGGGCATCTATGCGGCAAGGAAGGGCATCCGCACCGGCATCGTGACGGAACGGCTGGGCGGGCAGGTGCTGGACACCATGTCCATCGAGAACCTGATCTCGGTCCCCCATACCGAAGGGCCGAAGCTGGCGCAGGCGCTGGAAAACCATATCCGCGAATATGACGTGGACATCATGACCCTGCAAACCGCCAAATCCCTGACGGCGAACGGCGATCTGCTTGAGGTCGCGCTGGAGGGCGGGGCCACGCTGACCGCACGCAGCGTGATCCTCTCCACCGGGGCGCACTGGCGCAATATCGGCGTGCCGGGTGAACAGGAATACCGCAACAAGGGCGTGACCTACTGCCCGCATTGCGACGGTCCGCTGTTCAAGGGCAAAGCGGTGGCGGTGATCGGCGGCGGCAATTCCGGCGTGGAGGCGGCCATCGACCTCGCCGGCGTGGTGGCCGAGGTGACGCTGATCGAATATGACCGGCACCTGCGCGCCGACGAGGTTCTGCAACGCAAGCTGCGCAGCCTGCCGAATGTGCGCGTCATCACCAATGCCCGCACGACCGAGGTGGAAGGCGACGGCAGCAAGGTCACCGGCCTCGCCTACGTCGACCGGGCCACGGATCAGGCGCATCGCATCGCGCTGAGCGGCATCTTCGTCCAGATCGGCCTCTTGCCCAACACCGGCTGGCTGAAGGGTTCGGTCGAACTGTCGGCGCGGGGCGAGATCGTCACCGACGGGCACGGCGCGACCTCGGTGCCGGGCGTCTTCGCCGCCGGCGACTGCACAACGACGCCCTACAAGCAGATCGTGATCGCGATGGGCGAAGGGGCGCGGGCATCGCTGGCCGCCTTCGACCACCTGATCCGCATCAGCGCGCCCGAGGAAAAGGCGGCCTGACCGCCCAAGGCCCGCCCTGTCCGGGGCGGGCATCACCCGATGACGCTGCGAGAACTGCAATATCTGGTCGAGCTTGCCCGGCTTGGCAATTTCCACCGCGCCGCAGAGGTCTGCGGCGTCAGCCAGCCCACGCTGTCCACCCAGATCCGCAAGCTGGAGGAAAGACTGGGCCTGACGCTGGTCGAACGAAGCGCGCGTCAGACCATCCTGACCCCGGCGGGCGAAGAGATCGCCACCCGCGCGCGCGAAATTCTGAACGGCGTTCAAGACATCCACGACATCGCCGCCCGCAACCGTCAGGGCGGGCCGGGCCGCCTGTGTCTGGGCGTGTTCCCCACCCTCGGCCCCTATATCCTGCCCGCGCTGGTGCCACGGATCGCCAGCCGTTTTCCGGGCGTGCAGTTGCAACTGGTCGAGGAAAAATCCGAACTGCTGCAGGATCGCCTTCATGGCGGGCAATTGGACGCCGCGCTGCTGGCGCTGCCCATCCATGACGGCGGCTTGCAGGTGGAGCGCCTGTTCGACGAACCCTTCCTGCTGGCGGTTCCGCCTGCGCACCCGCTGGCCGGGCGCGAAAGCGTCTCGGTGGATGATCTGGCGGAACAAAGGCTGATGCTGCTGGAGGACGGCCATTGCCTGCGCGATCAGGCGCTGAGCCTGTGCCACCAGTCTGGAAACGCGGCGCCAGATGGTGGCGGCGGGCGGCGGTATCACCCTGCTGCCCGAGCTGGCGACGCGCGGGCCGCTGGCGGAAACCGGCAACCTGCGCACCATCCCCTTTGCCGACCAGCCCCCGCCCCACCGCACCATCGGCATGGTCTGGCGCCGCAGTTCCGCCCGCGCCCCGATGCTGCGCCAGATCGCGAAGCTGATCCAGCACATCGTCTGCGAGGGTGAGGGATAGGGGTCGGGTGCAATCGGTCCGCGCCCAGACAGGATGTTCCGGTTTCCGGCCTCCTTGCCGCACCGGATGGGATACGGTTAGCCTCGCGCCGGGGCCGGGGTCCGGCAGAGTGAAGGGGGATCAAATGCTTACCGCAGAAATGATCGGCATCCTTGAGAAACAGCGGCTTGGCTTTACGGCGACAGTTTCGCCTGAGGGCGCGCCCAACCTGTCCCCGAAGGGCACGTTCGTGGTGGTCGATCCGGGGACCATCGCCTTCGGGGAAATCCGCTCACCCACCACGCTGACGAATCTGCGGGCAAATCCGGCCATCGAGGTCAATTTCGTCGATCCGCTGAGCCGGAAAGGCTTCCGGGCCAAAGGTCGCGCGGTGATCGCAGAGCGGGATACGGAACTTTATGACCGGCATGCCGGGCTGTTCGCGCGATGGGGCGCGCTTACCGACCACATCCGGCATATCGTTCCTGTCACCATCTCGGATACCGCCATGGTTTCCAGCCCGGCCTATAACGATACCGCGGTCGAGGACGACTTGCGGCAACAGTGGAGCCAGATCCTGCTGGCGCGGGATTGAACGCGCGCCAGTCCTGATCCTTTACAGCCCCGCCGCCGCCTCTGACAGAAGCTGGATACCCCTTTCGATGCTGCCGGGCTCAAGCGC
>CALEZJ010000220.1 GCA_937927885.1 uncultured Paracoccaceae bacterium
AGCGGACGCCCATGCCGGGGGCGCTGCACAGGGCGATGGTACAATCGGTGTCAGCCACCGCAACCCAATCGCTGCCATTCGGCAGGTAAAGGCAATGCGGCGGGGTCTTTTCGAACACGCTCAGCCGGTCGCCCAAGGTGCCCCAGTCCTGCCCGGCGCCGGTGATCGCTGCCTTCCCTTCGACCATGACCAGAATGACCTCGCGGTCCGCGGTGACGCCACTGACGCTTTCCCCGGCGCGCAGCCGGTGCAGCGCAAAGCCGACATACCGCCATCCTGCGCTGGCGGGCGAGATGTCATGCACCGCGCCATGGCGGCCAAAGGGCTTCCTGAGCAGGCTCATGTCAGCCCCACCTTCCGCGCGAGGCGCTTCAGCGTATGCAGGCCAAGGGTCTGGTACATAAGGGGATTGCGCACCGCCGGGTCCTGTTCGGCCTCGATCACGATCCAGCCGTCATAGCCAGCATCTTTCAGAATCCGCAGCAGGGGTTCGAAATCGACCGCGCCCTCCTGGTCGCCGGGCACGGTGAACACGCCCGCCCGAATGCCGTCCATGAACGACAGTCCCTCGGCCTGCACCCGAGCCCGAATGGCGGGACGGACGTTCTTGGCGTGGAAGTGGCGCACCCGCGTGACATGGCGGGCCAGCACCGCGACCGGATCGCCGCCGCCAAACCAGCAATGCCCAGCGTCGAACAACAGCTTCGTGGCAGGCCCTGTCGCCGCCATGAAGGCGTCGATATCCTCAGGGCTTTCGACCACCGTGCCCATGTGGTGATGGTATACCAGATCAATCCCTTGTGCCGCGCAATGCGCTGCGACCGCTTCCACTTTCGCGCCAAAATCGCGCATCTGGCCGGCCGAAAGCCGCGGCCGGGTGGAGAGAGGTTGCGCCAGGCCCTGTACGGAGTTCGACGTTTCACATACGATCGCCACCTTGCAGCCGTTGTGCTTCAGTTTGTCCAGATGGGGCTGGATGGCGGCAATCTCCTCTGCGACCGAATGGGCCAGCAGGTTCATCGAGTGCCAGCCCGATACGAATGCCAGCCCATGGTCGGCCAACAGCCGCCGCAGCGCCTCGGGGTCATTGGGCCAGCGGTGGCCGTTCTCGATGCCGTCAAAGCCGATTACCTCGCCGGCTTCATGCAGGATGCGTTCGGTGGGGATGTCGGCGCCCAGGGTCTGGTCGTCGTCGTTGGCCCAGGCGATGGGGTTGGTGCCAAAGCGGATCATGTCACGTCCGGTGCTGAAGGTTTGAAAGGTACTGGGCATGGGCGGTAGTCACCTCGGGCCGGTCCGAGACTTGCGGCACGGCGACATCCCACCAATGCCCGCCGTGCGGGGTGCTCGGATAGGGGTCGGTGTCGACGACGATCACCAGTGGGCGCGTCTTCCCATGTCGATGGGCGAGCGCGGTTTCCAACTCGGCAATCGTGGCGACCTTGACCGCCTCGGCGCCCAGGCTGGCGGCATGCTGGGCAAAGTCGATGACGGAAGGGTTCACATGATGGCTGTGGACCAGCAGATTGTTGAACTCCGCCCCACCGGTCGCCATCTGCAACCGGTTGATGCAACCATAGCCCCGGTTGTCGGTCAGCACGACGGTAAAGGGAATGCCCATCATCGCGGCCGTTGCCAACTCGCTGTTGGCCATCAGGTAACTCCCATCGCCGACCATGCAGATCACGTCGCGTGCGGGCTCGGCCATCTTGATGCCCATGGCGCCCGCCACCTCGTAACCCATGCACGAAAAACCATATTCCATGTGATAGGAGCCGGGACGCCGCGCTTTCCAAAGCTTGTGCAACTCGCCGGGCATGGTTCCTGCGGCGCACATGACCACCGTGTCCGGGCCACTCGCACGCTGGACGGCGCCGATCACTTGCTGGTCCGTCGGCAGGGAATTGCCCTCGGGCGCTGCGGTCAGCGGGTCAACGGAGGCGAACCAGTCGGCCTTCAGCCCCTCGGGAGGGGGAGGGGCACGATGGCCGCGCAGTTCGAAAGACAAGGCCGTCAGTGCCATCGCGGCATCGGCACAAAGGGGCTCGGCCCCGTGCTTCATCGCGTCATAGGCCGCAACATTGATCGAAACCAGCCGCCGCGCTGGGTTGCGGAACAGGGCCCAGGACCCCGTGGTGAAATCCTGAAATCGCGTTCCGACACCGATCACCAGATCGGCCGTGGCGCACAGGGTGTTGGCACTGGTGGCTCCGGTGACTCCCACAGGACCAAAGTTCCAGCCGTGGTCCCACGGCAAGGCCGATTTGCCGGCCTGTGTCTCGACGACTGGTATGCCGTGATCCTCGGCGAAGCGGGCGAGGTCCGCGCTGGCGTCGGAAAAATGGACGCCCCCTCCCGCCACGATCACCGGCTTGCTGGCCGACCGGATCAGATCGCGGACGCGAAAGACCTCCGCCTGATCGGGATAGGGGCGGCGTAATGGCCAGCGCTTTGGTACAAAGAAACCTTCGGGCCAATCGTAAGCCTCGGCCTGCACGTCCTGACAAAACGCCAGGCAAACCGGACCGCAATCGGCCGGGTCGGTCATCACCCGCATTGCGCGGGGTAGCGCGGTCAAGAGTTGCTCGGGACGGGTAATGCGGTCGAAATAGCGCACCACCGGGCGGAAGCAGTCGTTCGCGCTGACCGTTCCATCCCCGAAATCCTCGATCTGTTGCAGAACCGGATCGGGGCCTCGGCCGGCAAAAACGTCACCGGGAATGAACAGCACCGGCAGCCGGTTGACATGCGCCAGCGCCGCCGCCGTCACCATGTTTGTGGCGCCGGGGCCAATACTGGAGGTGACTGCCATAGCGCGCCGCCGCCCGCTCTGCTTGGCGTAGGCAATCGCTGCATGCGCCATCGTCTGTTCGTTGTGCCCGCGCCAGGTGGGGATACTATTGCGATGCGCATGCAAAGCCTCTCCGATCCCTGCCACATTGCCATGGCCAAAAATTGCCCACATTCCAGCGATATATGGGATACCCTCTGGGGTGAGTTGCGCCGTCAGCCAGCGCACCATCGCCTGCGCGGCGGTCAGGCGGATCGTGTTCACCATGGTTTAACCCTTTGCTGCCAGTCTGGGGCCATGTTGCGCGTCTTCATCACTCTGCTCCTGGATTGGCTGACCGGGCTTCGTCCCACAGGGCGCAGAGGCGCGCGTAATTGGCAGCCATCGTCGCCACAGCCGTTTCATCGTCGATCCGCCCTGCCATCCAGTCGCGCGCTGCCTCGCCAAAGATCGTGCGCCCTACGGCAAATCCCTTTACCAAGGGATACTTCGCCGCCTGCCGGAAACTGGCCGCAAGCACCGCCTCGGGCGCGTCAAGTCCCAGCACCACAATGCCGCGCACATATGGGTCATGCGCTGTGATTGCCTCCGTGACGTGATGCCAGGCCCCCTCGGTTTGCAGGGGTTCCAGCTTCCACCAATCAGGGAAAACGCCGATTTCATAGAACCGCCGGATCACTCGCGCGGTCGTGCCGTCGTCGGTTGCGCCGACCTTGGACGGGATCACCTCCAGCAGGAATTCCAACCGGTTGCGCCTGGCTGCGTGGAACAGGCGGCTGATGGTTTCCTCTTGCGCCGCCCACATCTCGGGCGAATCGTCGGGGTGGCAATAGCACAGCGCCTTGACCACCTGACCCAGAGGCCATTCGGAAAGCCCGCCGAAATCCGGCCCCAGTTCGGGCTCCAGCGTCAGCGGGCGCGAGCCTGGCCATTCCACGGGTCGACCCAGCCACAGCCCTGTTCCCGCCGCCGCGTGCAGCGTGTCACGACCCAGACGATTGTCACAGAGGATGCCATAGCCGTGCCGTCCGGCCTGCACCTGCAACGCAGCTTTCAGGCACAAGGCCTTGAACGTCCCGATCCGCACCGGGTCGGCGCCTGGAATTGCCTCCATCTGCACGCGATGGTCAAAGGCAAAAACGCGCATTTGGGGCCATTCCCCGCGCCGGGTGGTCGCCCAGTGGATTTGCTCCAGTTCTGGATCGTTGCGCAGATCAGGCCGCCGGATGCCACGCCGAAGAAAATGCTCCAGCTCAATCAACGACGGATACGCGGGCGTACACCCATGCCGACTGACCGCGAAGGCCCCACAGGCATTGGCATATTTCAAGGCGGTTGGCCAATCGGCTCCGTCAAGCCAGCCCTTCAGCAGCCCGGCCATGAACCCGTCCCCGGCCCCCAGAACGTTGAAGACCTCGATGGGAAAACCCCGTCCGCTCTGCCCTTCGTCCAGCGTTTCCGGGATGGCGCCTTCAAAAGCCACTGCGCCCCGGGCACCCCTTTTGCATACAAGCACTGCGTCGCTGAGGCCCCGCACCGCTCTGAGCGCTGCCAGTGTGTCTGTGCTGCCTCCGGCGATGTGGAACTCCTCCTCGGTGCCCACGATCAGGTCAAACAGAGGAAGGTGCGCCTGCAACCGGGCCGTTACGGCAGAGGATTCGACGAAGCGGCTTTCACCCTCGCCATGCCCGGCCACCCCCCACAGGTTCGGCCGGTAATCGATGTCGAGCGCGGCCTGCATTCCGGCTTCGCGCGCGATCCGCAGCGCCTTCAGCGTCGCGGCTTCGACACGCGGATGCGACAGATGCGTGCCGGTCGCAACCAGTGCGCGGGCCCTGCGGATGAACGCCGGATCGATATCCGCTTCGGTCAGCCCCATATCGGCGCAGTTCTCGCGATAAAAGATCAGCGGAAACCGCTCCTGATCGCGGATGCCCAGGATCACCAGCGCGGTCAGCCTGTCCGGATCAACCTTGACCCCATCGGTGCAGACCCCTTCGCGGGTCAGTTCTTCCAGGATAAAGCGCCCCATGTGCTCATCACCGACGCCTGTGATCACGCCTGAGCGCAATCCCAGTCGTGCCGCGCCGCAGGCGATGTTTGTAGGGCTGCCGCCGATGTATTTCTGAAACGACCCCATATCTTCGAGCCGCCCACCCACCTGCGTTCCGTAAAGGTCCACCGACGACCGGCCGAGCGTTATGAGGTCGAGGGCACTCACCCCGCAACCTCGGAGACAGACACCAGGCGTCCCTCGGCGACCGATAGCAGCGCTGCCTCGGCCAGAACCAGGGCCATCAGCCCGTCATGCCCCGTGGTCGGCGTCGGTGCGCCATCCGCCACGGCCGCAACAAAGGCTGCGATTTCGTTGGCATAGGCGGCGGTATAGCGGGTCATGAAGAAATTCAGCAAAGCCGGTTCATGAAAACCCGCGCCATCGGCCAGGGTGATATTCGCCAGCGCCGTGTTCTTGGCCGCGACCATGCCCTTGGATCCCAGCACCTCGATGCGCTGGTCATATC
>CALEZJ010000221.1 GCA_937927885.1 uncultured Paracoccaceae bacterium
TGCGATCGACGATCCGGCGCTGGTCGACCGTCTGGCCGAGGATCGAATCGTCCTGGAATGCTGCCCGGGCTCGAATGTCTTTCTGGGTGTCTATCCGACCTTTGGCGCCCATCCCGTCGCCCGCCTGCGCGACCGTGGCGTGATCGTCACCCTGTCGACCGACGACCCGCCCTATTTCGACATCACCCTGCGCAAGGATTACGACTCGCTCGCCGCCGCCTTTGGCTGGACAGAGGCCGATTTCGGCGCCATCAACGCGGACGCCGCGCGCGCGGCCTTTTGCGACGAAGCCACCATCGCGCGCATCCTCAAACGTGTCGAGGCCCCCGCATGAGCGTCCATCTGACCGACAATCATCTCACGATCGTCACCCACCCCCTGGTGCAGCACAAGCTCAGCATCATGCGCGACAAGTCGACCTCGACGTCGAAGTTCCGCCAGTTGCTGCGCGAGATCTCGATGCTCCTGGCCTATGAGGCGACGCGCGACCTGCCCCTGACCACCGAGCGCATCGAGACGCCGCTGTGCGAAATGGACGCGCCTTTCCTCGAAGGGCGCAAGCTGGCGCTGGTGTCGATCCTGCGCGCGGGCAACGGTCTGCTCGATGGCATTCTGGAACTGATCCCGGCGGCACGGGTCGGGTTCGTGGGCCTCTACCGGGACCCCGTCACGCTCCAGCCGGTGCAGTATTACTGCAAGCTGCCGGCCGATCTTCAGGACCGCTGGACGGTGGTGGTCGATCCGATGCTGGCGACGGGGAATTCCTCGGCGGCGGCGGTGGACCTGTTGAAACAGGCGGGTGCAAAACAGATCGTGTTCATGTGCCTGCTGGCGGCACCAGAAGGGGTCGCCCGCATGCGCGAAGCCCATCCCGATGTGCGCATTGTCACCGCGGCGCTGGACAGCCACCTGAACGATCACGGCTATATCGTGCCGGGACTGGGCGATGCCGGCGACCGCATGTTCGGGACCAAGTGACCGGAAGATAAGGCTTTACTCTACGCAAGCCGCGTTGCATCCTGACCGCAAGGTAACAGGGGGTTGATGATGGTTGCCAGAATCCTTTCGACCGCGGCTGCCGCGCTGGTCCTTTCCGCAGCCAGCGTGCAGGCGCAGGCCGGTCGGGTGCCCGCCGAGGTCCCGCCCGCCAGCTACACGCAGTCGCAGTTTGTCGATTCGAATGGCTGCGTGTTCATCCGGGCCGGCTCGAACGGTCGCGTCACCTGGGTGCCGCGCTATGGCGACGACCGCCGCCCGATGTGCGGGTTCGAACCCAGCCTGGCCCAGGGC
>CALEZJ010000222.1 GCA_937927885.1 uncultured Paracoccaceae bacterium
GCACGAGTTCGGCCACATCCATGGGCTGTCCGATCTGATCCAGCAACTGGCGAGGCGCAAAGACCCCGGTGCCCTGAGGGAAGAAAGGGGTCACCATCGGCGTGTCGATCAGGCCGGGATGTACCGAGTTGACACGGATGCCCTGCGGTCCGAATTCGATGGCGGCCACCTTGGTCATCCCGCGTACGGCAAATTTTGAGGCCACATAGGCTACATGGTTCGCGGCCGCGCGAATGCCAGCGGTCGACGACAGGTTGACGATACTGCCCCCTTGCCGCGCCATCAGAGGATAGGCCGCCTTCATGCCCAGAAAAACCCCGGTCTGATTGACCGCGACGACCTGGTCGAACATCGCGCGACTGGTGTCGGGGATGGATGCGGCGCGCAGGATGCCTGCGCAATTGACCAGAATGTCCAGCCGTCCCTCTATCAGGGCGCAACTGTCGATGGCGGCCTGCCAACTGACTTCATCCGTGACATCAAGGGATTGAAACCGGGTTGTCGTCGGAACCGGGCGATCGCCGGACAGATCGGCGGCGACGACCTTGGCGCCTGCGGCCGAAAGCCGATCTGTGATCGCGGCGCCAATCCCACCTGCGGCACCGGTGACCAGTGCGACGCGGCCGGAAAGCGGCAGGTCATCTTTCATCGCGCAGGACCTCCTTCAGCCAATCCGCAATGCGCGCGATTTCCTGCTGAGCGGTGGGTGACGTCAGCCCGGCGGTCAGGAAGCCGTGCATCTGGCCGGGAAAGTGGCGGTGGTCGACCCTCACGCCGCTTCGCGCCAGGTGCCCGGCGAAAGCGATCCCCTCATCGCAGAGCGGATCGGCACCTGCGGTTACGATCAGGGTCGGTACCAAGCCGCGCGGATCGGCGCGCAGGGGGGCCGCGCGCCAGTCAGGCAGAGCATTGCCCAAGTAATGGTCACGAAACCATCGCATTCCAGCGCCCGTCAAGGTCCATCCCGGTCCGGCCAGCGCCTGCGAGGGTTGATCCAGAGTCACCTCGGTGACCGGATAGGCAAGGACCTGGCCGCGTATCGTCGGCAGGTCGCCGTCGCGTGCCATCAAGGCGAGCACGGCCGCCAGATTGCCACCTGCGCTGTCACCCATAGCCGCAACCCTTGAGGGATCGAGCCCGAATGTACCCGCGTTCGCCGCTAGCCAACGAAGTGCCGTGCCGCAATCGTCGACCGCTGCGGGAAAGGGATGTTCGGGGGCCAGTCGATACTCGACTGCCAGTACGGCAAGACCAGAGGCGTCGGCGATGTGGCGGCACAGGGCATCATGGCTATCCAGATCGCCCAGCACCCAGCCCCCGCCATGCAGGAACAGAACCACCGGCAAGCTGCCCGGCGCAGGCCGGTACAGGCGCAGGGGCACGCCTTCGGCCTTCAGGTCCTGCACCGCATAGAGGTCCGGCCCGCGCACCCCGGAGCGGACGCGCGAGGCAGCGAACATGGCGCGGGCCTCGATGGGTGTCATCGTTTCCAGCGGCGGGAGCGCGGCTGCCAGCAGCAACGAACGC
>CALEZJ010000223.1 GCA_937927885.1 uncultured Paracoccaceae bacterium
CAGACGGTACAGCGGCGGGCGAAGGGGGCGGGTCGTCATGTCAAGGTTCCGTCGGTTTCGGCGAGTCCGGCGTGGATGGCGGTCAGCCAATCGAGAAAGCCGTAGACTGGCAAGCCCGACGCGACTTTCAGCCCGTCCTGATAGGGGGGCAGGTTGGTGCATTCCAGCACAAGCGCCCGCAAACCAGGATACCGAGCCAGAAGGTCGCGCCCGGCTTCGACAAGGTCTGCGGTCGCGCGCGCGGCGTCGATGGGCAGGTCCGGCCGGTTGGCCCTGAGGACCGAAATCAGATGACCTTCCTCCGCCAGTGCCCCGATCGGCGTTGCCGGATCGGCACCAGCCGCTACCAGATGCGACGGGGTTATTGATCCCTGCGCCAGGGCGATCACTCCCACCGGCCCGTGCTGGCGCCGACGTAATTCGATCTGCATCAGCGCCGAAGCGGTGAACGGTACGGGACAATCCTGCTGCAGGGGGCGCTGGTGAAACACCAGAAGTCCGCACGAAGTCGTCACCATCCCGGCTCCGCGCGCGACCAGCCGGTTCCTCGCCACACGAAAACCGGCGAGCAGGTCGTCGTCTTCTGCCGCCCCTGCCAGGACCCGCCCGACGGTCGCGGTTGGAACCCGTTCGAACAGGGCCCTTCCCCCGAAGGTTTCGGCATTGCCGATATCCCCGGGGGGGCGCACGAAGGCCGTATCCAGAAGGATCACGCCGACCCGCGGCAAAAGGCCAGCGCGATGCGTCATCAGGCGAAGTGCAACGACCCGTAGGGCGCCCGGATGCCTTCGGGAGTCGTGACGAAGTTGCGCACATTCGCGGCGGCGATCGTCACATAGATCGGCCGGGCGAGCGGCAGGATCGGCAGATCCTCCATCGCGAGGCGCTGGAACGCGAGGAACAGATCGCGCCGCGCCGCAGGATTGGGCTCGACCGCCGCCGATTCCAGAATGCGATCCATCTCGGCGCTTGCATAGCCGGTCACATTGACGAAGGGCGTGCCCTGATTTGCCGACCGCGACCACCAGAAGCGCTGCAGGCCGATGGTCGGATCCGCGGTGACCGAACCCGGATAGAGGGTCAGGTCAAAGTCGTACTCGGCGAAGACCATGCGGATGAAGCTGGCGACATCAAGGAAGTTCAGTTGCAGGTCGATGCCGACATCGAGGAACTGCTGTTTCAGGAACTGGCCAAGCCGGTCATAAGTGTCGCCAAGCGACGGGCCAACCAGCTTGAGCGAGAACCGGATGCCGTTGGCGTCGGGGGCAAACCCTGCCTCGTCCAAGAGTGCCCGCGCCCGTGCGGGGTCAAAGGCATAGGACGGAACATCGGCGGTATAGAGATGCGGCAGCGTCTGCGGGATCGGGCCGGACAACACCTCGTCCAGCCCGTAATAGGCGATCTGGCTCATCAGGTCGCGATCTATCGCGTGCATCAGGGCACGGCGCACCTCGACCCTGGCCAGCGCGTCGCCACGCATGTTGCAATGCAGCATGTCGAGGCTGTTGTTCATCTCGGTGCCGCGCAATTCCACCTGGAAGTTGGGGTTGTTGCGGAACCGTTCGACCTCGCTCACCGGGATCGGACCGTCGCCGCCCAGATGCAGCTCGCCGGCCTCGAACGCGGCCGACCGCGCCGAAGGATCGGCGATGAACCGGATCACCAGACGCTGAAGCATGGGCTCGCCTTCGGCCCAATAGGCGGGATTGGCCTCGAGGATCACATGGCTGCCACGTTCCCACGAAACAAACTTGAACGGACCAGTGCCGATCGGCGCATTGTTGGCCGGATTGTTCAGCACATCGGTGCCTTCGTACACATGCTTGGGGATCATGGGCGCTTCCCAACCGGCCAGCGCATACATCAGGGCCGGAGCCGGCCGCGACAGGCGCAGGATAGCGGTATGCGCATCGGGGGTTTCCACGGCCTCGACCGCCGACAGCGTGTTGCGGCCGCGCGGGTGGTGGACCTTCAGGATATCCATGATCGAATAGGCGACATCGGCCGAGGTGAAGGGCTGGCCATCATGCCAGGTCACGCCCTGACGCAGATCGAAGCGGATCGTCAACCCGTCTTCCGACATCGTCCAGCCGGTCGCCAGCGCGGGCTGGAAGTTCAGGTCGAAATCATAGGTGATGAGCCCCTCGACCATCTTGCCCGACACGACCGTCACGGGCGATGCAGTGTTGAAAGCGCCGATCAGCGTGTTTGGCTCAGGGCTGACCGACATTGCCAGCGTGCCCGACGTCTGGGCGCGTGCCGACGAAAGGGGAACGGAACACAGCGCGATGCCGGCGGTGGCCGACATCAGGAAAGCGCGGCGCGAGAGGCGGAGGTTCGTGGTGGCGGCCATCATGACTCATCCCTGTCAAGGTTTCCGGGGGCACAACGCGGGCCTTCTGTCTTGCTTGCGAACGGGCCCGTTCGGTATGTGTCCTCAGTATTATCGGCCCCCTCTCACCGTGCCATACCCGGGGTTTCACATTCCGGTCGCATTTTTTTTCCTATCAGACGTTCCCCCGTGATGGCGCTTTCAGGGTGGACGGTCTGGTTGCAAGGATGGCCCGGCAAGGACGGATTTCCGGGCCATGAACCCGGAGACAACGGAAGGGAAACGATGTCGGCGGGGACGATGACGATACTGGACGGGGCGGCGGCACTGGCGCGTTTGATGCGCGACTGGGAATGCTCGGCTGCGTTTCACGTCCCCGGCGAAGGTATCCTCGAAATACTCGACGCGCTTGATCAAGCCGGGGTTCCGCTGGTGTCGTGTCGCCACGAAGCGGGCGCCGCCGTTGCGGCACAGGCGCTGGGCCATGTGACGGGGCGGCCGGGAATTTGTCTGGTCGGCCGCGCGCCGGGGGCGCTGAACACCGCGTTGGCACTGCACACCGCGCGCACCGATGCGGCGCCGATGATCCTGATCATCGGCCAACCTCCCCACAAAATTGCCGGGCGCGAGCCCTTTCTGGGCAATGACTTTGCCCTTGCCTTTGCGCCAATGGCGAAATGGATCGGCACCTGCACCGAGGCCGCGCGCCTGCCCGAACTCTTTGCCCGGGCCTGGGCAACCGCGCTGGAAGGCCAGCGCGGCCCGGTGGTTCTGTCGATTCACGAAGAGGTCTGGCGTCAGACCGTCTCCGCGACCTCCCTGCCCTTTTCCGCTCCCGTGCCACCACGCGGAGCTGCCTCGACGGAGGCCGTCTCCGCGATCCTCTCGTCCCTGACCGGGGGGCGCAAGCCGCTGATCGTGGTCGGCGGCACCGGTTGGAGCGCAGGGGATTGCCATACCCTCGTGGCACTGGCGGAACGACTGGGCATCCCGGTCGCGACCTCGTACCGGCGCCGCTGTTTGATGCCCGCGTCGCACCCGCTGTTCGCGGGCGAACTGGGGATCGGCGCCGATCCCGCACTGGCCCGGCGGGTGGCCGAGGCCGACCCGATCCTGGTCCTGGGCATGCGGCTGGGCGAGATCAACACCTTCGGCGCCTCGGTGTTCGAAGGATACCGGCTGCTCGATGCCCCTGTTCCCGCACAGCGGGTGCTGCATGTGCATCCCGATACCACCGAACTGAACGCGGTCTATCAGACGCAGATGGCAGTGCAGGCACATCCCGGCGAGGTTCTGGCCCAACTTCTGGCCGTGGCCGGGGGCGGCGGCAGCGTCGATCCCGACTGGCCAGCCAGTTTGCGCACGGCGCGTCTGGATTTTGCCACCGGTCGCCCCTGCCCCGGTCGACTGGAACCGCGAGAGGTGTTCCGGACTCTGCGCGCAGCCGTGCCCCCCGATGCGATGCTGACGGTCGGGGCTGGGGCCTATGCCCATTGGCCGCAACGATATTTCCCGCATGACCACCCCCTGACCCAGTTGGGACCCAAAAGCGGCGCGATGGGCTATGGCCTGCCTGCCGCCATCGGTGTGCAGGTGGCCCAACCCGGTCGGCGAGTGGTGGCGCTGGCCGGCGATGGCTGCCTGATGATGCAGGGTGAGGAACTGTCAACCGCCGTCCTGTACCGGCTGCCGATCGTGGTGATCGTGGTCAACAACAGCGCTTACGGTGCCATTGCCGCCAGCCAGACTCGCGCCTTTGGCCGCACCACCGGCACAAGCCTCGCGCAGGTCGATTTGGCCGCCTGGGCGCAGGCGTTGGGCGCAACGGGCCTGCGGGTGACGCAGACGACGGACTTCGCTCCCGCGCTGGAGCGCGCGCTGACCGTCGGTGGTCCGGCAGTGATCGAACTGGTCACGACCGAAGCGGCCTTGAAACCATGACCGGGCTAGTCGAGACACCTCTGGACGCGATCGTGGTCGGGGCGGGGGTGGCGGGTATGGTCGCCGCCCGCCGCCTGCAGCAGGCCGGACTGCGCGTTAGGCTGTTCGAAGCCGAGCCACTGGTGGGCGGCCGCGTCGGCGACCGCGAGGTGAGGGGGATGCGGTTCAACGCCGGGGCGCGGCTTGTCTATCCGTTCTCGCCCGGGTTCAACCGCCTGATCGACGAGATCGGCCTGCGCGACCAGACCGTCGCAATCCGTGACCTGTCAGCCGAGGTTGTGGGAGCCGATGCGAACTGGCGCGTCGCGCTGCTGCCGGGTCCGGGCGCGCTGCTGACCCCTGGTTTGCCGCTGGCCGAACGGGCACGCCTGGCACTGGCCTCGGCGCGGCTACTGGCCACCCGGGGCACGACCAACCCGGACGACGCCACGACCGCACCCGCGGCCGATGCCATCACACTGGCGGACTACACCCGTGGCCTGATGGGACCGCAGGTGCTCGCCCGCATGGTCGACCCGGTGTTTCGCGGCACGCGCGCCTGGAACAGTGAAGACATCTCGGCCGCGTTTTTTGCCACCACGACACCACACATGATCGGGCGGCGCGAGGTGCTGGTCTTTCGCGGCGGCATGGCGCAATTGGCCACAGGTCTGGCGCAGGGGCTCGATATCCGCTGCAACACCCGGGTCCGCAGTGTGTCGGTCGTGGACGGTCTGTGCCGGATCACACGGTCCGAAGGCGCGCCCGTGTCGGCGCGCGCCGTGGTCATCGCGTTGCAGGGCGCACTGGTGCGGGACCTGGTGCCGCAGATGTCCCCCGAGGATCGCGCCTTTTTCGATACCGTGCGCTACAATTCGCTGGGGATCGTGCACTATCGGCTTGACCGCGACATCCCGGCGCGAATGGCCTTCTTTGCCCGCGACATGGCCGGGCCGATCGCCACCTTTCAGCAGATCCCGGCCAACCCGTCCAAGGGCACGCCCGCCCAGCTGTATGCCCAGCTTTCCCCCGAGGCGAACCGCCTCGCCGCCGCCGATCCGGGCAACCTGCATGGGCTGATCGAGGGGCGCTTGCGCCAGCTTTACCCGGCCCTGGACCGCGACGTGGTGGACCGCCACGAACAATGGATCGCGCACAAGCTCCCGACCTTCCATCCGGGCTATGGCAAGGGCCTCGGCGCCTTTGTCTCGCGCCACGACCGCGCTCCTGGACGCATCGTCTATGCGGGCGACTATCTGGCGCAATCCTTGCTGACCGGCGCGGCCTTTGCCGGCGAGAGGGCGGCTCGTCAGGTGCTGAAGGCGCTGCGCAGCGAGAGCGCAATCTGACCAAAGTGACGCGCGGATCGCACAAATCGCGCGCAAGGGCGAGAATGAGGGCAGGCAACCAGAGTTCCTCGGGTCGGAGCCTGCTCTAGCCGTCGCGCGGGGGTTCGCGTGACAGGTGCCGCGCGGTTTTCGGCAACAACCCGAAATGCGACTTGAAGGCAAGGGTGAAGCTGGCCTGCCGCTCGTACCCGACCGCCAGTGCCACCTCGGCCACACTCATGCCGCGCTGTGACAAAAGGGCCATCGCGTGGTTCATCCGGTAGACCTTGCGATAATCGAAGATCGTCTTGCCATAGAGGAACTTGAAGCCGCTCTTGAGCTTGGTTGCGTTGGTCCCCAGCCTGCGCGCGAGGCTGGTGGCCGACCAATCCTGACTGAAATCAGTGGCAAGGATGGTGCGCGCGGCCTCGAACATCTCGAGGTCGCGGGCGGAAAAGAACTGCGCGCCTTCCTCGCTCCCAGCGTCGATCGCATCGGTGGTCAGGCAGATCAGTTCTGTCAGACGGGCGACCGCGCGCATCAGGTCGCGCTGGTCCCAGGTCGAGCCGCAGTGCCGACAGATA
>CALEZJ010000224.1 GCA_937927885.1 uncultured Paracoccaceae bacterium
GGTCGGCTTGACGACAAAGCGCACCACCACCGGCTGGCCGGTGGAAATACCTCCCAGAATGCCACCGGCGTGGTTTGAAAGATACTCGGGGCCATCCCGGCCCATGCAGATTTCGTCAGCGTTTTCCACACCGGTCAGCGCGGCGGCGGCGAAACCGGCGCCAATCTCGACGCCCTTGACGGCATTGATCGACATCATCGCCATGGCCAGATCGCTGTCGAGCTTGGCATAAAGCGGTGCACCAAGGCCCGCAGGCGCACCCGTCGCCACCACCTCGATCACCGCACCGACCGAATTGCCGTCCTTGCGCAACGCATCAAGGTGGGTGGCCCATAGCGCGGCAGTCTCGCTGTCCGGACACCAGAAGGGATTGGCCTCGATCGCAGCCGCATCGAACCGCGCCCGGTCGATGGCGTGCGGACCCATCTGCACCATATAGGCGGTGATCGAAAGCCCCGGTACCAGCGCGGACAGCACCTGCCGTGCCACGCCGCCCGCAGCCACCCGCGCCGCAGTCTCGCGCGCGGAAGACCGACCGCCACCGCGCGGATCGCGGATGCCGTATTTTTGCCAATAGGTGATGTCGGCGTGACCCGGGCGGAATGACTGCGCGATCGCGCCATAGTCCTTTGACCGCTGGTCGGTGTTGCGGATCATCAACTGGATCGGCGTGCCGGTCGTGCGCCCCTCATAGACACCCGAAAGGATCTCGACCGCATCTTCCTCGCGCCGCTGGGTGGTGTAGCGGTTCTGACCCGGTTTGCGCCTGTCCAGCCAGGGCTGGATGTCGGCCTCGGTCAGGGGGATGCCCGGAGGGCAGCCGTCAACAGTCGCGCCCAGCGCTGGCCCGTGGCTTTCGCCCCAGGTGGTGACGCGAAACAGATGGCCGAACGAGTTGTAGGACATGCGCACCCCCGAAAGTTCCTGTCCCTCTAGCCCTCCGAGGCCAAAGGCTCAAGCCCCGGAGGACGCACACCCTAGTCCTTGGTCGCGCGGATAAGCTTCAGGATATCGCGTGCCGCGTTGGGGATGTTCGTGCCGGGGCCAAAGATCGCCTTGACCCCGTTGTCGTAGAGGAACTGGTAGTCCTGCTGCGGGATGACCCCGCCGCAAATCACCAGAATATCCCCTGCGCCCTGCGCGCGCAGAGCCTCGACAAGCTTGGGTGCCAGCGTCTTGTGCCCCGCCGCTTGGCTGGAAATTCCCACCACATGCACATCGTTGTCGATGGCGTCTTGCGCGGCTTCCTCGGGCGTCTGGAACAAGGGGCCCACATCAACGTCAAAGCCGATATCGGCAAAGGCGGTGGCAATCACCTTGGCGCCGCGATCATGGCCGTCCTGCCCCATCTTGACCACCAGCATGCGCGGCCGACGGCCCTCGACCTCGGCAAAGGCCTCGACGTCGCGCTGAATGGCGGCAAAGCCGTCATCACCCTCATAGGCGGCACCATAGACCCCGGCAAGCGTTTTGACCTCGGCGCGGTGCCGACCAAAGCTGGCCTCCATGGCCAGACTGATTTCTCCCACCGTGGCGCGGGCGCGGGCACATTCGACCGCCGCCTCCAAGAGGTTCCCGCCTTCGGCGCAGCGCCGCCCCAATTCGAGCAGTGCCGCGTCGCAGACCGTCTGATCGCGGCGAGCGCGCACCTGTGCCAGTCGGGCAATCTGGGCATCGCGCACCTTGACGTTGTCGATGTCCAGAATGTCGATCGGGTCTTCCTTCGCGAGGCGATACTTGTTCACCCCCACGATCACCTCCTCGCCCCGGTCGATCATCGCCTGACGCCGCGCGGCCGATTCCTCGATGCGCAGTTTCGGCATGCCCGTGGCGACGGCCTTGGTCATGCCTCCCAGTTCCTCAACTTCCTCGATCAGTTTCCAGGCCGCGTCGACGAGATCGGCTGTCAGTTTCTCGACATAGTAACTTCCCGCCAAAGGATCGACGACCTTTGTCACGCCGGTTTCTTCCTGAAGGATCAACTGTGTATTGCGCGCGATGCGGGCGCTGAATTCCGTGGGCAGGGCAATCGCCTCATCGAGCGCGTTGGTGTGCAGGGACTGCGTTCCACCCAACGCCGCTGCCATCGCCTCGTAGGCGGTGCGCACGACGTTGTTGTAGGGGTCCTGTTCCTGCAGCGACACGCCCGAGGTCTGGCAATGCGTGCGCAGCATGAGGGACTCGGTTTTCTTGGGTTCGAATTCCGACATGATCCGGTGCCACAACTGCCGCGCCGCGCGCAGTTTGGCGACCTCCATGAAGAAATTCATGCCGATGGCGAAGAAGAACGACAAGCGCCCGGCAAAGGCATCCACATCCATCCCGCGCGCCAGCGCCGCACGCACATATTCTCGCCCGTCAGCGAGGGTAAAGGCCAGTTCCTGCACCAGATTGGCCCCGGCTTCCTGCATGTGATAGCCGGAAATCGAGATCGAGTTGAATTTGGGCATCTCGTTCGAGGTGTATTCGATGATGTCCGCAATGATCCGCATCGAGGGTTCGGGCGGATAGACATAGGTGTTGCGGACCATGAACTCCTTCAGAATATCGTTCTGAATCGTGCCAGACAGAACCGCGCGCGAATGCCCCTGTTCCTCGCCGGTGACGATGAAATTGGCCAGAATCGGGATCACCGCGCCATTCATGGTCATGCTGACGCTGACCTTGTCCAGCGGGATGCCATCGAACAGGATCTTCATGTCCTCGACGCTGTCGATGGCGACACCGGCCTTGCCCACATCGCCCACCACGCGCGGATGGTCACTGTCATAGCCACGGTGCGTGGCCAGCTCGAATGCGACCGAGACCCC